>CAYJLP010000133.1:0-7402 GCA_964371115.1 uncultured Akkermansia sp.
GTATAAAAATCTAACTTTTTTCTATATTAAGCACAATATAATTGACTAATTTCTCGCGAGGTAAGATTTTGAGATGATTTTAGAGCTGGATTTTTCACGAATTGATGGCTCAGAGTGTCCTCTGAGACGAAAATTCGGGGAAAATTAAGCCTAAAAGCACTCAAAAGCTGCCTCGTGAAGCGATTTTTCGAATTTTCTTATTTAGAATGACGAGAATTTAGAAGCCCCCTGATACATTCCGTGCGACCCAGAGCTAGCGCCTACAGGCTCCCCGCCCATCCATGAGTCCATCGCTACCAAGCGAGGGCATGACCTCAGCAAAAGGCTTGCTCTATTTTGTTTCTGCGTTATACTAACAAGTGGTTACTTGCGACCCATCATAACCAGAAACTCCCCCTTATGATCATATCCAAACTCATCCAATATACCCTCATCGCCGCAGCATGCGTCAGCACGCTCACGCTGAGCTCATGCGGCTCAGACTCATCCAGCTCCAGCTCTAGCTCTGAGAATACACTCGACCTCATCTCGCCCTACGATATCACACTCCAGTGGGGTGAGGGCAACGAAGTACTCAATATGAGGCCGAGTACAGCCATCGACGGGTCAGTGAACATCGATACACTATTAGATCTCGCAGACGCGACGACACAGCAGGGCATCTATGAGTGGGTCACCTTTCCGAATGCTGAGACGCAGCAAGCCGAGCTCGTCTGCACACATGTCTTCATGACACTCAGCCCACGCAGCAGCTCGGTATACACCTACACCATCTACTTCACCTTTAGTGATCCAACGACAGCGACAGCGACGATCAAACTCGTCAAAGTGACCGATGGATCAGCGAGCCCTGAGGAATGGATACACGATAGGCCTGTGACATTCTCACGCCCTCTGTACTAGGACTCACGAGCCAGTGCTAAGGACGCACGGCTCTTAGCCCCCCCTGATCACATCATACACAGAGGAGTGCTCGTACGTGGGCACTCCTCTGATAAACTCCGTGATGACACAGCCCTCGGCTAAAGGGCAAGAAAGAGGCTTGTAATGTCTTTATTTCTATGAATAATAATTGTTATCTTTTATTATTATTCATAACACCCTCATCAACATTTCATCCCCCAACATATTCCGCCAGCTCTTTGTCGCTGTCTCATTATTGCCCTTGCTCTCCGTCACATCCTGTAGTGATGACGATAACAATCAAAGCAGCAACTCGTCAACTGTCCAACCTGAGAGCGTGCTGGCGGAGATGCTCGCTGCACTGAACAATGAAGACGTAATAGCGTACAACAACGAAGCTCGGTTCACAGTATCCGCAACAGCACCAGACGAAACAATACAAATCCCTGGTATTGAAACAGTAGCTAAATTTTTCACTTATGATAGCATATCGGCAAATAGCGCTGTAAATTTCCAAATACGCACGTTAACTCTCAATGCTACTGGCGATGGATTTGATGGAGCACTCTGGGAGGATCCGAAGACCGTCCAAGATCTCGTCATAAGCTCTGCTGAGAATACGATGACATTCGAGTTCAAGGTAGATATGCGCCACAAAGCATCCTCAGTCCCTGTCCTCGCGACTTTTAGCATCACACTCACCTATGATGAGGCTAATAAGAGATTCCTTGATGTTCTTACGAACAGTTATCTCCTCATCAATGGGCAACGAATCCCGCTTGACGAGATTGTACGACATGGCTAATGACTAAGAACTAGCCCACATTCAAAGCTCATCCGCTGCGCGTCGCGCTGACGCACAGCGGATGTTTGCTGCTAGGCTCAGTAATGAGCAATCAGTCTCACAGCTCCCACGCAAGTCCGCTTCTATGGGTAGCTACGCGGAGCAAACATTCTGCCTTGAGGGGAGATCTAGAGAGCATGCCTTTCCCATATACTACTCTACTGGAGCCCCGAGGGAGCTCAATCGCAGCGTGAAATCCCCCTGCGCGTGCAGACACGCGCCGAGATTCTTTAGGGGGCTTCTAAATTCTCGTCATTCTAAATAAGAAAATTCGAAAAATCGCTTCACGAGGCAGCTTTTGAGTGCTTTTAGGCTTAATTTTCCCCGAATTTTCGTCTCAGAGGACACTCTGAGCCATCAATTCGTGAAAATCCAGCTCTAAAATCATCTCAAAATCTTACCTCGCGAGAAATTAGAAGCCCCCTTTAGAGCATGCCCCCTGCTAAGTCAAAAGCCACGCGATCCGCCTAGGGCTTGCGCCGACGGCGCATCAGCAGCCCCGAGAGGGCGAGGAGACTGAGAGTCGTCGTACTAGGCTCGGGGATGATATATTCGGAGGCGATATAATCCCCCGTGATGCCGAATGTCATGCTAGCAGCATCGTACACCGCATCAAAGCTGATGTCATCGAGGGCTTTCCCATTGATACGGATGGCATCGGCGAGGCTCTCCCAGTACGTCTCGTCAAAGGCAACAGGGCTCTCCCACCCAAAGAGCGCGAGCTGGAAGTCGAGAGCATCGGCAAACGCGGTGAGGGTGATATCTATATGTGCACCCTGCTCCATCGTGACAGCTGCGCCCTCCTTCATGAAAATGACGCCGTCGACATTATGAGTTCCTGAGTTGACATCGGCACTCACCTCGAATCGAGATGTAGCACTGAGGGTGAGTTGCGTGTTCTCCGTGAGCACTAGTGTGCACCTACCTTCTATCTCAAGTGTCGCCCCATTACTGATGATCGTATTCTGCGTGAGTGTCACGGGCAGGGCATCCTCCAGAGAAATGATACTTCCATCCGACAGATAAACATCAAGATTCGCATCCTCAGTAAGCAACAGCTTATCCGACGCGCTATCCAGTTTGACATTCTGGATGATTCCATCGCTCCCAATTAGATTGTGATGCTGACTGGCGTCAAAGCCTTTCACCTCCGACAAATTCGCCGCGCGCAGATCAGCACCAGTAAAATCCGCACCTGTGAAATCAGACCCAGTAAAATCTCCCCCAACGAGTACCGAATGGCTGAGATCCGCCCCATTGAATGAGCTTTGGATCGCTGTGCTATTGGCTAATCTGCTCTGAGAGAGATTGGCGGATTGAAAATTGCTACCAATTAATGCAGCATAAAAGAAATCGCTCTGCTGCAGGTCAAATTGTGCCACCTGAAGACCGTTCATCACATTGCTGGTGAAATCAACGCCTGCTAAATTCATATTCTCCCAGCTCTGTGTGCTTTCGAGCATCACTCTGGTGAAGCCCCCCTGCTGCCCCTGCATCATACCAACGAATGATGCCCCCGTGATAATCGCACCGTCAAACTGTGCGCCTTGGAGATTTGTAGCAAAGAGTACAGTATTCGTTAGGTTAATCTTATTAAAGCTGAAACCTTGAAAATCCGAACCAGTAAAGTCAATATTGGATAGATTATCGTTTTCATAGCTCGCTGTTGACTTGAGCATGTCGTGTGTGAAGGATTTCCCAATTTCGGATAACCCCACCCCCTCCCCACCGAATGCCACTCCATTGATACTAGCACCGTCAAAGCGGGCATTGTCAAAGGTTGTGCCAGCAAATATGCTGTCTCTGAGATTCGCATTGGTGAAATTCGCATTCGTCAAATCGCACTGGATAAACCAAGAACTCACCTCGGCGCCCTCCCATGATGAGTTCTCCAAGTCTTGATCATAAAAGAGCTGCGCTTCCACTTTCTGCCCATCATAGATGATATTGTCAGCCAAGAGCTGCTGAGTGCCACAGCTAAGGGCAATGCCAGAGAGGCAGACGAGCGCGGCTCGCTTCGACAAGAGGGGGAGGTGGCATTTCATAACGCGTTTTGAAAGATGAGTGTGTCAGGTTAAAAGGGAGGAAACAGATAGTTATTATAGCAAAAATAAATTACTATTAAACAACAAAATCTGTCTTATCTCTCAACTTCAAGCACACATCCGTGGCGACCGTAGCCGTCAAGCGCCTCCCCGTCGATCTGCCACAGTGTATATCCACCTGAAAACAAAGCACGTATAAAAAGAAGAGATAGGCAAGGAGATCAAACGCTGCTGGACTTTCTCAGCAGCGCTGTATCAGTGGACTCACCTCTCTGCATATAGGGGATCTCTCCCTATTAAATAACCTCATGCGCCTTGCCACAATCGGGGCAGGGATGAGGGCTCGGGGTGAGTTTCTTTCGGAAGAGGGAGGTCGCATCCAGAGCGGTGTAGATGATGCGGCGGAGCTGCTCGACTCTCGGCTTGTCCAGCTGGTAGAAGTGGTAGAAGTCGTGATGCTCTGGTGCTTCGGGCAGGATGACGAAGGGATCGATTTGCGTGAGCAGCTTCCCCTGCGCATCACGGTACACGAGCGTGAGGGCGTAGGCGGGCTGCGAGCGCATGTTGGGCGTGCCGCAGTAGCGCAGCTTCATGTCCTTGGCGGCTCGCAGGAGGCTGGCAGCCTGCTCTGGGCTGAGAGGGACGCGCCGCCAGTGGGCAAGGGCTTGCTCTGCGAGCTCTCCCTTGCGCTTGGAGCGAGCGGAGCTGCGGTAGGCATCCGATGCCATGATCATGGCATCGGCGTAGAGCTCGACGGTGACGGCACTTTTTGCGACGCTCTCCAGCTGTGTATGAGCGGCTTGATAGTAGCGTCGCTGCTCAGGATCGGCGGGCAGCGTAGAGCTGCTGCAATTGAGCAGTAGGAATGGCGCGGTAAGCACGGCGAGCAAGGCGGTGGCATTCATGATAAGGGGGGCTATCGTTGAGTGTGTTGGGGATTCATTGTTGTTACTTGAGCTGTGCTGCAAAAGAGTGAGAAGTGCGCTATTTCTCTATATTTTGTACGCGCGACTCGACCTAGACGAGCCGCGTGTGGAAGGATGGCTCAAAGTGCTGCTCTTATTGGCTGGGCATACTTTGCCTCAGTATACGTGCAGCTAGCGCGCGTACTCCTCTGCCTGCGCTCGCGTGACTTCACCCATCCCACCGCAAAGATCACAAGGGCGCTTACCATCAGGGCGGATACCTTTCCAGCACCCACCTGGGCAGGTAACCATTTCGCTGCGGGCTTTGCTCGCTTCCATACCCTTCTTGAAATTTACTTTAGTTGTTTCCCAGCCTTTCTTGATGCTGATACAAGAGGGCAAGGTCAGCAAAATACAACAAGTCATAAAGAGGGGGAGGATGTGCCATTTGTTCATTAGGTTATGCTATCACGGCATAGAATGTATGTCAATCAGGAAAAGACAACAATTCAAACCTGTTGTGAAACAATGAAAAATAAATACATATAAAATAACTAGGATGGATCATCATTGACATTTCAACCTGATCCTATAGGGATGTCTCGCAAGTCACTGATATGAGTAGTCTGTTCGCTGGCTCCCGATTAACAGTCATTGAGCAGGTGGAATGATGCGAGGAGGAGGGGTTTTAGATATTTTCCAGAGCTTCATTCTGCAAATAAGGAGCCAACTGCTTAGAGATAGCTCTTATCACAGGTACGCATACGCTGTTTCCAAACTGTTTGTACGCCTGCACATCACTGACCACGATCTTGTAGCTATCGGGGAATCCTTGTAGACGTGCAGCCTCGCGCGGGGTTATTTTGCGAGGATTGCGTCCATCTGCCTGCTTGATGAGGATTTCTGAGCCATCTTTGTAGTAGCGCGCTGATATGGTGTTGGTATAACTTGAGCTTGCATCAAATAGGCTGTAGCCAAAGCCATTGCCTTTTTGAATGTGTTCGAGCTTTCTGCGCTGGTGTCCTTCCCAAAGGCGATCTGATAGAGTATACTTGGTATCTACCTGGCTCTCTAGAATATCGCCAACTTTCGTTTCCTGATTGGTGGGCGTTGGGTACTCAAAATGATTCGCGTCTCGCAACGCGATGATATAGATTCGCTCGCGATTCTGAGGAATACCAAAGTCTTTTGCTGCTAGGATCTTGTGAAATACATTGTAGCCGAGCTCCTTTAATGTATTCTCCATCACGGTGAAGGTGTTGCCTTTGTTGTGGGTTTTGAGCCTCTTGACATTCTCCAATAATACGACTTTGGGGCGATGGTGCTTGATAATGTTCGCAATGTAGAAGAACAGTGTGCCGCGCGTGTCTTCAAAGCCTTTCTGCAAGCCCGCTTGAGAAAAGGGCTGGCAGGGAAAACCCGCGAGCAGCAAGTCGAATGAGGGGATGAACTGTGGATCTATTTGGGTGATATCGCCATAGGGCTCTTCGCCAAAATTGGCAAAATAGGTAGCTCTTGCGAACTTGTCAATCTCAGATGAGAAGATGCACTCACCTCCGAGTTCTTCAAAGGGGAGTCTAATGCCGCCAATACCCGCGAACAAATCTATATACTTAAAGCTCATATCAGTTCCAATATTTTAAAATTTCGGGAATTTCGCTAAAGAAGTAATCTTCGAAGCTGATGACGTTTCTCTTTTTCGCAAGCTCAGGCTGCGATTTAATGGGGAGCGGCACTACGAGGATGACGTTATGATTAGCCATTTGCTCGACTTTGCTCGCACTGATATCTTCGTCGACGGTGAGGAGGTAGATGCTGGGTAATCCTGCGCGGTTGAGTTCTTCGATTACCTCTTGCCAGCGCTCGCGCAGGGTTGTTTTCATGGTACCGATGATGACTTTATCACGGCGTTGTTCAAAGGCCTCAAGGCTAGGTAGCAGTGAGTCGACTATTTTGCCCAGACGCTTGGATTTGAAGTTGCTATTTCCTATGCTCGCCTGTGGCTCGTAGGGGAATTGGAATACATCATAGAATCCGTAGATAATGCCTTCAAAGACTTTTCCAGCTCTCGAGCGTCTTGATTGGGTATTGCTGAGGGAGAGTCTGTAGATATAGGGGTAGATATGACCTGCGAAGCTGCCGAAGAAGTCCTTTAGTTTTGATTTGATCTCATCGCTGCTTTGGTTGAAGATTTGGTAAAGCGCATCGAATTTATTGCTGGGTATGGCGAACTTGTCTGCAATGTGTTTGAGGATGTATGAGTTCATTTCTGTCTCGGCTTGGAGAAATGACTGGTAGGCTTCATTTCTCTAGAAGGCAATCACTTTTGATACTTCCTTGGCTTCGTTCGATTCTTTCATCAAGAGATGATTGGTGGCGAGAACCTGCTTTACCGTTTCCTTTGGGGAGGGGATGAAGCGCTTCCGTTGAGCTTTGATAAACTTGCCAAAGGCATCACGCTCGCAGTCCGGAATCTCTGTAAGGTAGGTCATAGGAGGCATGGGCGCATTGTATCTGAAATCAGCGTAGGTATAAATAAAAAAATCTCATATTCTTTCAGCAGAGGAAAGCGATACGCAGGCACTTTCTTATCATGCTTCTGCGATACTGCGAAGGCAGCGAAGGCAGCGAAGGCAGCGGGGGCTGCTGGGACAGCGGGGACAGCGGGGACAGCGGGGACAGCGGGGACAGCGGGGACAGCGGGG
>CAYJLP010000134.1:0-5543 GCA_964371115.1 uncultured Akkermansia sp.
CTGAAGTTCTACGCCTCTGTTCGCTGCGATATCCGCCGTATCGGTCAGATCAAGGCGACGGATGGCAGTGTGTCGGGCAACCGTACGAAGCTCAAAATCGTCAAGAACAAGGTCGCGCCTCCCTTCACGGAGTGTGAGTTCGACATCATGTACAATGAGGGCATCTCGTCTGTGGGCAGTCTGCTCGATCTGGCGATGGAGTTCGACGTAGTGCAGAAGCGCGGCTCGTGGTTCAGCTACAATGGCAGCCAGCTCGCTCAGGGGCGCGATGCGACGAAGGACGCGCTGCGTAGCAACGAGGAGCTCTACACGGAGATCGAGGGTCTCGTGCGTACGAAGCTGGAGGAGAAGGCGGCCTCGAAGAAGTAATTTTGTAACAAAAAGACAATCATGCGTGCATGCGCAGGTCTCTTGCCCGATGCTCAGCTGCCCTGGTCGCAGCCTGAGCAGGTGGCGCAGCAAGCCCAGCTCTATCTCGATAGGCTGGGCTTGTCCGCGTGGCATTTTGCATGGGATAGGGCTTTGCGGCGACTCGGGAGCTGTGATGGCTCTCGGCGGCGCATCACGCTCTCGGCGGCTTTTGTCGCTCATTATTTGGAGCAGTCGGCGGAGGCGCAGCAGCTGATTGATCGTGTGCTGCGCCATGAGCTCGCGCATGCGCTGGCCTTTGAGCATCATCGTGCGCGTGGTCATGGCGCGGTGTGGAAGCACTATTGCGCCGAGCTGGGTATCGCAGGTGAGCGTGCGTGCACGCGCTGTGATGACTTTGTCCAGTCGCACCCGACGAAGCAGTCGAGGCGGGAGGGCGCGCGCACCCCTCGCTATGCGCTGGTGGTGCGAGGCACGGGGGAGGTGATCCGTCATTATGTGAATCGCCCTCGTCGCAGTGCTGAGCAGTGGGCGAGCTGCTATGTGCCTGGACGGCGCGAGGAGACGCTGGGGAAGCTGGTGCTGGTGGAGCTCTGAGGTGGGGGAGATGTAGCCCTTCTGCCTGTGCGGCGGGCATAGGGGCGGGGTGGCGTCGCTCTTGCCGCGCTTCTAGTCGCTCCATTCGCTCATGACGCGCTCTGCTGTGCCTGTCACGCGTGCGCTGAGTGCTCCTGTCTTGAGCGTGAGGGTGAGCTCATCGCCCTGCTGATGGCTGGATGCGTCGCGGACGAGCTCGCCTGTCGCGGTGGTGATGAGGGCAAAGCCGCGGTCGAGCGCATTCTGCGGGCTGGCGGCTCGTAGTTGTGCGATGAGGGAGTCCAGTCGCGCGCGCTGCTCACTCAGACGACGGTGCAGCAGATGGCGCATGGTCTCGTCTCGTTGCGTGAGCTGGCTTTTCATCGACTGGATGCGCGCTTGCGTCGCCTGTGGGGTGAAGCGTGCGCTGATGAGATCGAGCTTGTGGCGATGGCGCTCGAGCTTGTGCCAGTAGCTGGCGCGGAGGTCTTCTGAGAGGATGTCGAGTCGCTGGTAGAAGGGGGCGAGTAGCTCGAGTGGCCGCGCGAGGCGGCTCTGCTGGGTGTAGCGCAGTCGCAGCTGCGCGAGCTCGAGTGTGCGCTGGAGTCGACGCCGTATGGTGTATTCGCACTGCGTCAGCCATTCGCGAAAGCCGCGCGCATCGGGCGTGCTCAGCTCGACCGCGGCTGTCGGGGTCGGCGCGCGCATGTCAGCGACGAAATCGGCAATGGTAAAATCGGTCTCATGCCCGATGGCGGAGATGATGGGGATTCTGCTCGCGGCGATGGCGCGCGCGAGGATTTCTTCATTAAAGCACCAGAGATCCTCCATGCTGCCGCCACCTCGTGCGAGGATGATGTAGTCGACGGGGGGCAGGTCGTAGCGCTCGGGCTCATTCCAGCGGCGGATAGCCTGCGCGAGTCCGAGCTCGGCTCCGCGTCCCTGTACTGCGACAGGGTAGAGATAGGCGTGCATCCACGGCGCGCGGCTCTCGAGGCGGTGTCGCATGTCCTCGATCACCGCTCCTGTGGGGGAGGTGATGAGCCCGACACTCTGCGGCCAGAGGGGGATGGGCTTCTTTCGCTCGGGGGAGAAGAGCCCCTCGGATTGGAGCTGCTGCTTGAGGGCTTCGAATTGCTGCTGGAGGCTGCCTTGTCCTGCCTGCTTGAGCTGCTGGACGACGAATTGGAGGCTGCCGCGCCCCTCCCAGACGGTGGCGCGCCCGCGGAGCTCGACTTGGAGTCCCTCGCGGAGGCGCACGCGTATGTTCGCCGCGGCGTGGCGGTAGAGGACGCACTGGAGCTGGCTCCTGCTGTCCTTGAGTGTGAAGTAGATGTGTCCACTGCTCGCGGCTTTGCAGGAGCCTATTTCTCCTGTCACTTGCTGCTCACCGACCTGTTGCTCGACGCTGTGTTTGAGCCGTGCGACGAGTTCTGTGACAGATTGTGACATGGTGGTGATGGGATTTTAGTTTTCCTCTTCCTTGGCGGCGCGGACGCTGGCGAGGAGGGGGGCATTGGGGTCTTGCCAGTCGGCGCTCTCGTCGTAGCCTTTTGCGTAGCTGAAGAGGTCGCGGTGGATGTATTCGTAGTAGCTGTCCTTGAGATGCTTGGGCAGCTGCATCCAGATGGCGACGTTGAGCGCGCGGGCGACCTTTTGCATCATCTTGAGCGTGAGCTGGCGGCCCTGGCGGGCTTTCTGTACTTGCTTGTGCGTGAGCTGCTCGGTGGAGACGCTGACGAGCTGGTGGTTGTCCAGCTCCCATGCATTTATGATGCTGTCGATGCGCTGGGTGCCGTGATTGAGTTCTGTAGATTCATTCATCTTTAAGGTTCTTTTTTGTATGTGTTATTGGTGTTATGGGGGTGAGTAGGTGCTAGATTGTTAGATGCCAGGAGCGTGGCGGACGTAGAAGCCCTTGGAGCGGCGTGATTTGGTATGCCAGCGCGGGCCTTCTCCTGGACCGTTGCCAGTGGTGTCGAAGCGCAGGCCCGCGACCATGGCAAAGACGTGACCGCTCTTTGCGTAGACGGTGAGCCATTTCCCGTAGCCGGGGTAGCCCCATTTCAAGAATCCGCCCGACGTGGGGTACATGTTGGGGCGAAGGAGGCGTGCTTCTTTGAGGATAAAGGCGATGGAGCCTGAGCAGTCGTAGCCAGTGTCATGATGCTTGCCGTGTCCTCCGCCCATGCGGTAGGGTTTGTCGACGATTTTGTTGCCTGCGGCGATGATGCGTTTGATGCGCTTGGGGGCATTGGGGGGGGCGATGGCTTTTCCATTCACGAGGATAGCGCTTCTGCCTGCGCTGTAGTTGTATGCTGGCGTGCGCACTTCGGCGCTCTGATTCTGGCAGGAAGCGGCTGAGAGACAAAGAGCCGTAGCTGCTAAGCCCCAGCTGAGGGGGTGAAAGTGGTGAGGCATAGGGACGTATTATAGAATAGCTTGGAAAAAAATCAAGGTCAATTCGCTACTGTATGTGCCATGCTCACGAGGCGATTATATGGCAGGGGGCTAATTTTGGCTTGATTTATGGGGCTCTCATCGGTTAGTATGCGTCCTATGAAGAGCATTTTTTCTACACTCGCGTCTTTCGCTGTGACTACATGTGTGATCTCGCCTGCTCTGGCGGATCGCAATTCTGACTACTGGGCTCCTGAGAATATGGCCAAGCGCCAGTGCACCTCGGTGCACCTGCGCTTCCTGCCCGATGTGCCGCATCATACAGCGGTCTACAATGAGACGGTGGTAGAGAAGAGTGCTCCGGGGACGTATTTTGCGGCGAATAATTTCTCCTCAGGCTACATCGGTATTCAGGAGACGGTGCGTGATAACAAGCCTATGCGTGTGGCTATCTTCTCCATCTGGGATGCGAAGGACTCGGGGGACAATCCCCATGCCGCGCCCGAGAGTGAGCGCGCGATGCTCATCCAGAAAGGGTCTCATGTGACGACGCGCCGATTCGGCGGCGAGGGCACGGGGGGCAACTCGATGCGCCCCTTTGCATGGCAGGAGGGGGAGGTGATCCGCACGCTCGTCGTGGAGAAGCCCGATGGCGAGGACTTCCGCCAGATCGCGGGCTATATTTATGATCCCGCCTCAAAGCGCTGGGAGCTGCTGAGCTGCTGGCGCATCCAGGCTCTGCGTCGCGGTCTGGGTGGGGGCGCTGCCTTTGTCGAGGATTTCCGCCGCAATGTGGAGAGCAAGCTGCTGGAGCGTCGCGCGACCTTTGGCCCAGCGTATCGCTATGCGGATGGCAAATGGCTGCAGGCGGATACCTTCCAATTCACCAAGGATGGCAACCCCAATATGGAGATCAACTGCCGTCTCAACCCGAAGCTGGGCTTCTACTCACTGGCGACGGGCGGTGCGATCAAGCCTGAGGCTGATTTCCCCGTCTTTGGCAAAAAGACGCTCAAGCCTCTCCCCAAGAGCAATCCTCCGGGGGCTGATGTGATGAAGCTCGTCAAGATGCCCCTGCTGGAGAAAAAGGACTATCCCGTAGACAAGAATCCCCTGTAGGCGTACTCTGTCTCATTTCACAGAATCAAGGGCTCACCGCGTGACGCGGTGAGCCCTTGATTCTCTGCGTGGGAGGCAGCGTGAGTCTAGAATCTCTCGACCACGCTCCACGCGATGGTCTCGCCATCATACATGGGCACGACCTCCTCGCCGTAGCTGCGGTAGCTGGTGGGGATGGCCATAGGGATATCACGTAGCGTGACTGTCGTCTCGGGGACGTCTAGGCCGTAGATGCGGCGCGCGTTGTCCGAGACAAAGGCTTGCAGTCTGTCTGCCACGCCGTGCTGGACGAAGATCTCTGCGAGCTTTGGCAGGGTGATGGGGGCGGTAAAGATGCCGCCAAAGCTCGCCGCACTCTCCTTGTTCTGCCTCTGGTGGGGCGCGGAGTCGCTGCCGAACATGATCTTGGGATGTCCGCTCAGGGCGGCCTCGAGCAGGCGGTCTCGGTCGGAGGGGAGCTTGACGATGGGCTTGCAGAAGTAATGGGGCTTGAGCAGCCCGCCTGCGAGGTCGTCGAGCGTGAGGAGCATGTGGTGTAGGGTGATGGTGGCGTAGAGGTTCTCATGCTCGTCGAGCAGGTCGAGGGCTGCTGCGGTGCTGAGGTGCTCCATGCTGATCTTGAGCCTCGGGTATTTGGTGGCTAGGTAGCGGTATTGGCTCAGAAACTCCGCCTCGCGGTCCATGACAAATCCATGGCTCTCGCCGTGGACGAGCAGCGGGATGTCGCGCTCCTGCATCATCTCGAGCATGGGGTGCGCCTCGGTGAGCTGTGAGATGCCGCCGTCACTATTCGTCGTGATGCCAGCGGGGAAGAGCTTGACGGCAAAGAAATCGGGGCTCGCGGCTATGCTATCGAGCGTGGCTTCGTCGTAGTTCTTGAAAAAGAGCGTCATCAGTGGGGCAAAGTCGGGCGTGCCGACGGCGGCGCGGATGCGTGCGGCGTAGGCATCGAGCTCATCGCGTGAGCCGACGGGGGGGACGAGGTTGGGCATGACGACGCCACCGGCGAAGTCGGCGGAGAGGGGGGCGGCGAGGCTCAGCATGGCGGCATCGCGCAGATTCAGGTGCATATCGAGGGG
>CAYJLP010000134.1:5553-7401 GCA_964371115.1 uncultured Akkermansia sp.
GCGGGGGCGGCGCCGCCGGGCGCCCGCGCGCACACGCAGGGGCAGCCCCCGGGGGGCGGTGAGCTGTAGTTCCATGGGAGTTATTATATCCTAATTGGCGCAATGTTCAAGCCCCGCGCTCTAACAGGGCGCGGGGGGATGAGACGACATCAGGCAGAGGACGCTTGCGCGCTCTGCCTGATGGTGGAAGTGGGATGTGTGTGTGGGGGGCTAGATTATTGCTCACCCTTGTTGAGGTCGCGCAGCTCGAGCTCGAATACGAGCGTAGAGTTGGGCCCGATGGGACCTGGTCCCTGTGCGCCGTAGGCGAGCTCAGAGGGGATGGTCACGCGCCATTTTGCACCGATGGGCATGTTGAGCAGTGCCTCGGTGAAGCCGGGGATGACCTGACGGACGTTGAACTCGACGGGCTCATCAGACTGGTCAAAGACCGTGCCGTCAATGAGCATGCCCTTGTACATGACCTTGGCCATGGGGGCTTCACCATGGAGCTCAGGGTCGTACTTTGTCGCACCACCCTCGGTGATGACTTCGTACTGGAGGCCGCTGGGGGCGGTGGTGACCTCGGGGCGTGAGCCGTTGGCTTGGAGATAGATGCTGCCGAGTTCGAGATTCTTGTTTGCCTTTTCTGCGCCGCGTGCTTGGAGCATGGCGAGGAAGTCTTGCTGGATCTGCTCGGCATCATCGCTCACGATGCTCATGTCGAGCTCACCTGTGAGGCCATCGAGGATGCCCTTGGCGACGCTGGCAGAGTCGATGTCGTCTACCGTGATACCGGGGAGCATCTGGGAGAGGAACTGACCGCTGAGGCGGTGACCGATGAAGTAGGACATGACGTTTTTGGAATGTTCTGAATCAGACATGCACGCATCGTAGCATGTATGCACGTGGAGAGCAAGCAGCTTTAGCTCTGTGTTCTCCTTGAGTGCTCAAAAAAGCCTTTTTTATCTTGTCATGCTGAGCTGCTAACATTTTTTTTTATTTCATCGTCTACATTCGCCATGGATCACTTATTCTCTCTGTACGCGTCGCTGCTGCGGCTGCCCCTTTGGTGGTTCATACGAATCTCACGTGCCAGTCCGTCGCGTGATGATTGTGTCGCGGGTTTATTTGCTCTTTTCGTCAGCGGCTCTCTGTGGTATAAGAGGGCATGTCGCATAGCTTTGCTCTCATTTCACTCGGGTGTTCGAAGAATCTCGTGGATTCAGAACTCATCGTTGGCCATCTGATGGAGGCGGGATTCGGTCCCAAGGTTGAGTCTCAGGAGGCTGACCTGCTCATCATCAATACATGCGCTTTCATCGATCCTGCCAAACAAGAAGCCATCGACACGATCATCGCGGCGGGGCGCGCTCGCGATGAGGGCGAGAGTCCTCATGAGCAGAAGATCATCGTGGCGGGCTGCCTCTCGCAGCGCTATGCGAAGGATCTCACCGATACGTTGCCTGAGGTGGATGTCTTTATGGGGCTGGATCTCATCCTCGAGGTGGGTGACATTGCGAAGGCTCTCTTTGCGGGGACGGCGCAGCGCATCTACTCGACGCCGCGCTCGACGCTCATCCCCGACTTCTCCACGACGCGCTATCGCCTCACGGAGCAGAGTTTTTCTTATGTGAAGATCTCGGAGGGCTGCAATCATGCCTGCGGCTTTTGCGTCATCCCTCGCATACGCGGCAGCCACCGCAGCCGTCCTCAGAGTAGCATCGTGCGTGAGGTGCGCGGGCTCGTCGAGCAGGGGGTGCGTGAGGTGAATCTCATCGCGCAGGATACGACTTACTTTGGCATGGATCACTGGAAGAAGAAGGCGAGCAAGACGAGTGGCGTGGACTCCTCGCAGGGCGATTCTCT
>CAYJLP010000135.1:0-6397 GCA_964371115.1 uncultured Akkermansia sp.
GTGTCTTGGGCTCTCTTCGTCTCATTTTGCAGTGCAAAATGCCTTAAGAATCCAAGATGCTCCGCATCTATTCCATGTGGATTCTGCTTGTTCTTGGCGACGTGCTACGCTCTAGTCCCGCGCCGCCGCCGCGCGAGCAAGGCCGTGAGTGCCAGCAAGCTAAGTGTCACGCTCGATGGCTCAGGTATAAACCGCACGCGCAAGCCCCCATCCGCCAATGTCTCCGTGATATATTGATCCTTATCCAATAACGCCCCAGCTAGATAAAACTCAATTTCATAGCTATCATCCACAACAATATCACCATATCCATCACTGATGATCAGGTCATAGTAATGGCTGTATTCCGCATAGCCTATATGCATCTCAATGGTATTAAACTCAAACACAGATTCCGCATTCAGCGTGACTTGCGTCTCCCCATTGAGCCCATGCATCGTATCCGCCCTATAGATGAGTGTGTCCGCATGCGAGGTGACGAGGTCATTCAAGGAGAGATGCGCATCAATATAGATTCTCTCCGAGTTGAGCTCTGTCCTCAGCATGCCGTCAGCTGTGCCCACGATTGCTGTGTCGCCTTGGATATAGAGGTTCCCCGCCAGCTCTCCTCCGATATTAATACCACGAGCCAGTGTGCCCCCTGTGAACTCGATGTTACCTATGTTCGTGATCGTGGTCGCGTCTGCAAAGTAGTCTGCTCGTGTATTGACGGTGCCCGCCGCGCCTACGTTCAATGAGCTGTTTTGCAGGTAGGCGCTCACGCGTGCTTCTTGCACGGTTTTGGACTTGTCCGTATACTGATGCGTTGTCGTGCCTAGTTTCAGCCCGCCTTGCTGGACATCCACAGCTGCATTGATGATTTCTGCATTGATCATCACGTCGTATTGCGCTGAGGAGGTCGCATTCACGATGATGTTGCTCGAGCCTACTCCTGTGATGCTGTCATTGAGTGTGATGGTATGCGCCCCCAGCGCGTTGAAGGTGATGTTGCTATTGAGCGCATAAAAGGCGTTGAAATTGATATTGTCTGTGTTCACGTCCACGCTCCCATCCTCATTCTCGACGAATGTGGCGTCCCACGCTTCATAGTTCCCCGAGATGAGCACGTCTTTGCTCTGTGCTGTGACGCTGAGGTCAAACCAGTTCTCTATGTAGATCGCACCCCCTCGGGCGTTGCTCGCATTGGCCGTGTTTGTCGCTGCTATATTGCCAATAAAATCGGCATCAATGATGCTGAATTTCGACCCCTCGCTCTGTTTGGTCAGGCTCATGGCTCCACCGCGACCGATGGCGTGCTGGGAGAAGGCGATGTTGTCCACAAAGGAGCCAGTGAATTTGCCATGGTTCCCATCGGTGAATGTACTACCATGCATCGCGATGGCTCCCCCCGAGGAGGTGCTCGCACCACTAGTGCCCAAGCCATTCTCTGTGACATGGCTATAGTTGCCTGTGAACGTGGCTGATATATTTCCTACGCCGCCTAGATAGAGACGCAGCGCACCTCCACCTGCTCCACCTGTCGCGCTCGGCCCTAGCTCCACCTTCGCGGCGTTGTTGGTGAACGAGCCTCCGATGTCTCCAACCACGGCTTCGGGGCCTATGTAGATTGCACCTCCGTATTCTGCTTGGTTCCCAGTAAAATGACCATAGATATTGCCTATGGATAAGGGGGAATCCTCTGGGGCAGTTGTCCATCGACTGATGCTGATGGCACCACCTCGCGAGTAGCTCGTGGTCGCTGTCGGGGGATTGGGCGTGATGATATTGTTGCTAAAATCCGCATAGATGTCGCCGATCTGCCCCGATGCCTCTACCCAGATCGCACTGCCCGCGGCAGTGGCACCGTCGGCGGTCGCCTTTCCGTTGTTGAATTGGAGTCGATTGTCCTTGTCGTAGCCGACAAAATCAATACTGCCGCCATTGAAGAGCATGAACACAGAGCCACCATCCATGCTCTTTGCTACACCGTCGGGTGTGTCGGAGAAGTTATTGAACGCAGCTATGTTCTCAACGATCAATTTAACGTTATTGAGTTGCACCGAGCTCCCCATGACTTGGTATCCCGACCATTGATGCGCGCCATCCACGATGGTCGAGCCGTCTGGGCTACCTGTGATGGTGACCTCGATGAGCTCATCAAGAGGGATATCCTCGGGTCTATTAGCCAGATTGTACTCTTGATAGCTTTTCTCGAGAGGCGTTGTGTCAGGACCGTAGACAAATGAGGTCGGCGGCGTCTCCGCCAGCACGTGGGATGGTGTGGCGATCAGGGTCGTTAAAATGATACTCGTTCTCATGAGGGTAATTGTAGGGGGTAGTTACAAGTATGGGGTTATGTTAGCATTTTTTGCTCTCATAATCAAGAGTTTCTCGACTACCTAGACAGTTTTTCTAATAATTATACATTGTAAGAATTTAAGGATTTGAAGGCGCAAGTGTTCAGTGTCTAACGAAACTGCCTTTGAGGAAATATTATCCCATCGTATGCGCTGCTTTGCAAAACAGCCCAAGCGGCCTTGGAGGGCTGCTTGGGCTGTGTGGGTAGGCTAGCTGCTGGGCTTGCGCTTGCGAGGCGGCTTTGGCGGCTGCCCATGATCCAGCGGCAGAGGAAGGTGCTCGAAGAGTGAGAAATCATCGGACGCAGCCTGGTTCGCATTCTTGCTTGCGTCCTTTTCCTCCATGAGCTCGGCGAGTTTTGTATCCTCTACGAGGGCTTTGAACTTTTCGTTCTGCGAGATCTCGCCTGACTCATCGCGGAAGACCGAGGCGAGCCAGTCGCGCTTTTCGCTGATAGAGAGATGCTTTTTTTTCATTGGGCGCGCGCATCACGTACCGCCAGTGGAAGGAGCTTATTCATGCTGAAAGGGGATGAAGGAGAGAAGGGTGCGGATGTGGATCTCTCCGAGCTGGCTGAGGAAGTATTGGCTGTATTTCTTGCCCTTGACACGGCGGATGTAGTCGATTTTTTCGAGCCGTTGAAGGGCGGTTTTACAGCAGTAGGAGTTGAGCCCCGTGTGCTGCGCAAGGTCGCGGCAGAGGCTAGAGCCGCGTGCGATGGCGAGCATCACGCGCTGCTCCGCTCCCGAGAGCTCGCTCTCATCAAGACGGCGTAGGAGATGGGTGGCAAAGTCGATGGCTTTCATAATCTAGAGGTATCAAAAATCAAACTCACCGTCCCCGCCGCGCGACTTCCACATGCGGTAGAGAGGGTGCATATCGTTGGAGCGATTCTGCACCGCGTTGAAATGAGCCGCATTCGGCAGTGAGACGCGGGAGTATTCCTCCGCGAGACTCTGCTTGAGCGTGCTGCTGCTCGTCAGAGCCGTACACATTTTGTAGGCGAGACGCGTCGCGAGAGCCTCGATAAAGAGGGGCTCAAAAATACCGACTACTTCACAGTCCGCAATATAAATCAATCTGATAGGACTCTGCGTCGCATAGATATTGCGCCCGCGCAATATCCAGCGAGGGACATTCACACTGAGCACGCGCAGGCAGTCAGCAGGCAGGCTATGAGACTTGTAGGTCTCTAGCTCACCGGGCAATCCGCCCGAGGAGGTGTAGCCGTCTATCTGAGCAATCTGCTCGGCAAAGCTCCAGCGATGCGCACAGAGAAGCTCGCGGCGCGTGGGCTGGTAATGCAGGTAGCACTGACGCGAGGCGGGGCTACCATTCGGATCAATGGCGGGGATGGGAGACTCGCCTAGCTTGGCGAGAGCTAGATTACAAATATCTAGCGCGGAGGTGATGTTTAACATATCATGAGATGGGGGAGACAAGAAAGAGGCATGATGGGTGTATTTCCATTTTGAACCTCTCCAGACTCTCACAGATGGCTGGGACATGCAATGAAGCATTGAGGAGAAAAGCAGTAAAGCCGTACCGACACACTGAGCATCGACTACAAGCAAGCTCGCCAAATGCGAAAAACTCGCCTATGCTCTCCCTCATGAGCCGAGATGCCCGACAAGACGCCCGACACTACTACGCGGCACAGGGACGCCGCCTCGCCGACGACCTCGTCGCGCTGGGAGCGAACCACCGCGCCGTCATCGTCTGGCACCCGCAACTCGTCGCTCTGATGAAGCCCGTCTCCCTCGACTGCCCTGGAGAGTGGCTAGAGCTGGAGAGCAGCCCACCGCGCTCTGATTCGTGGTATGTCCATCTGCTGGTGGGCTCTCTCCAGCTCGCAAGCCAGCTCGGAGGCGCACTAGAGCCGCTCGAGCACCTCTGCTTCCAACGCGGACGCCGAGGCCCGCGCCTCCACCAGCTCTCATGGACGCGCTTCATCTCTCGAGGCACTCCACCTCATCACCCCAACCCACCATCCATAGAAAACACCCTCACCATGGGATTCATGCAACCAGAAGCACCCGCACCAGCCCCAGCGTCACCGCCCCCTACCGTCACCATCACCGAGACCTCGCAAGCCGATACCCAGAACCAATACGACGCCCTCAATGCGAAGCGCAAGGGACTGCTCTCCACCATCCAAGCAGGACAGCAGCAGAACACCACGCCCAGCGCGCCCAGCACGACGGGCGGCAGCAGTGGCAAACTAGGCTAAAGACGATACGAGATGACACGCGATGAGTAAAACACATCCAATCCTGAGCATCTATCAGAATCTCAAGGGGCAGCGCGCCCCTTGGGAGAGCTGGTGGGATGAGCTACGCGAATACGTCCTGCCCAGCCGGCTCGAGGACGAGAGCGTCGTGCCCGATAGCACGCACAAGCTCTACGACACGACCGCCGTCGAGGCCTGCCAGAAGCTAGCCAGCGGGCACATGAGCTACATCACGCCCAGCAATGAGCTCTGGTTCAAATGGTCATGCCCTGACCCTGAGCCCAAAGACGAGGCGGAATCGTGGTACCAGAAATGCTCCGAGATCGCGAATCACGAGCTAGCGCTGAGCAATTTCTACACCGAGCTGCATGAGTGCTTTCTCGACCGCGTCGGGCTGGGCACAGGCAGCTTGTTCTGCGGGCACAACAAGCAAGGGCGGCTGCACTTCCGCCACGTCCCCTGTGGGGAGTTCGTCTGTGGCTATCAGGATGACGGCAGCTTGAGTGTGTATATACGAGAGTTCACCCTCAATGCGAGCCAAGCCGCGCATCAATTTGGGGAGAAGAACCTCGGAGAGCGCGCGAAGCAACTCTTGAAAGACCCGAGCCGCGCGCTGGATAGCTCGCTGCGATTCCTCCATATGGTGCGGCAGCGCGCGCAGCGAGATCGTGGGCGCGCGAGTGCGAAGCACATGCCCTATGAGAGCATTTATTATTGCATGGAGGATGAGCACATCGTGGAGGAGAGCGGCTATAGGGAATTCCCCTACATGGTCACGCGCTTCTTGAAATGGGGGCAAGGTCCCTATGGCATAGCGCCCGCGCGACTCGTGTACCCTGATATTAAACAGACGCAATTTTTGAACCGCATCTTGGATATGCTTGGGGAGGTAGCCGCCTTCCCCCGCATCTTGGAACTCGCTAATCAAGTGGGTGAGGTCGACCTGAGAGCGGGAGGGCGCACGCTGATCAATGCGGAGAGCGCGGCGCTGGGATTCCCGAGGGAATGGGCGACACAAGGTCGCTATGACGTTGGCATGGATAGGCTGAAGCAGAAACAGGATGCTATCTCGCGTGCGTTTTTTGTGCCTATGCTAGAACTCTGGCAGGCGAACAAGCAGCAGATGACCGCGGCGGAAATCTATGCGAGGGAGAATGAGCGCGTGATGCTTTTCTCTCCGTCCTTTACACTATTTGCTACCGACTGTCAGCCGATGATGGAGCGTATCTTTGCCACGCTATTCCGACTGGGGAAATTCCCGAAACCACCGCAGAGCCTGATGAAAGCGGATGGGAAAGGGGAGACGCAGATCGACATGCCGCGCGTCGTCTATCAGGGACGCGTGGCAATGATCATGAGACGCATCCAGTCGGAAGGCATGGAAAAAGCACTCATGAGACTGCAGAACATGAGCCAGCTGGACGCGCAGCTCGTGGATCATATTGATCTGGATAGGAGCTTTCGTATGGCGGCGCGCATGGACGGAGTACCGGAAGGCGTGCTGAGATCGGAGAGAGAGCTCAAGCGGATGAGACGTGAGAGGGAGGAGCAGGCGCAAGCAGCACCTGCGGAGGCAGCAGCGGGAGGGGAGGCGATGGCAGGAGCTATCCCGCCTGAGATGCTGCAAGCGCTCGGTGGGCAGCTCGGAGCGTAGCAGCACGGATACGGAGGCACGACATGGCAGCGACACATCAAGTGGTGTCCAGAGGAGTTCAACTCCTTTGGTCGCCGTCTGGGGGCCAGACCCCAGCGGGTCCGGGCAGAGCCCGGCGGGGTCGAGGGGCGGAGCCCCTTGCGGGTCTGGGCAGAGCCCAGCAGGGTGTGGGACAG
>CAYJLP010000135.1:6407-7323 GCA_964371115.1 uncultured Akkermansia sp.
GGGGGGGGGGGGGGGGGGGCCCGGGGGGGGGGGCCCCCCCCCCCCCCCCCTGGGTGGGGGACAGCGCCCCACAAGCAACGCTGGATCGCAGATCCAGCAGGGCGTCAGTCTCAAGTACTGTAGCACATGCCCGCGCGGCAAACCCAGCATAGTATCAACGCCGCCAACTGACGCCCCCGTCAATCCGCGCGCGAAGCGCGGCAAACTTCTCCCGTCGCAAACGCGAAGCGTCCGTTGTTGCTAATAAAGCACCGCCTCGCGCAAAGCGTGTGTTCACCGCCAGCGTGTACCTCATCGGCTGAAGACTATCAAGTCGCAATCCGGCATAACGGTCGCTACGCGCCCGCCCCTTCGGGGACTTATTCCTTTTGCTCCTTGACAGCCTTCAGCCGATGAGGTCGGGAGCAAGTATCTTCTTTGTGAGAAGAAAAATAGATTTTTCTCCCCACAAAGAAGCTCCTCGCCAAAATCAACACCAATAAACACACCGCACACCTTTTCTCACGTTTCCTCTGTCTCCTCTGTCTCCTCCGTTTTTGCCTTTTTCATTTATTCACTTATCCACAATCTTATTCCCATGTCCACCCCCAGCAGCCCCTATTCGTCTAGCACACACACCGCCCCCAGCACCCAAGCCCAACGCCACGCCCAACTCGAAGCCCGCCGCCACCGCGCCCGCCTCCTACGCCTCCTCGACACCCCCGACGGCGAGCTCGTCCTCGCCCAGCTCGAAGCCCGCTTCGAAACCCATCTCCCCGCCTTCCAAGGCAAAACCGGGCACTACGACCCCCTCGACGCCATGCGCCGAGACGCCCACCGAGAAGTCTTCCTCGTCATCCGCCACCAACTCGAACAGGCACGACAAGAAGCAACCCAACACACAACCCCGGCCGCCCCCGGGCCGGCCCCGGCGGGG
>CAYJLP010000136.1:0-7268 GCA_964371115.1 uncultured Akkermansia sp.
AGGGGTCATAAGGAGTTTAAGGTCATGTATGTATTTTTAGCTGTACGGGTCGTACTTGTTTCGTTAACGCGGCGTTAACGCGGCGTTAACACGGCGTTAACACGGCGTTAACACGGCGTGATCGCCGCGGGCAGGCGGTGAGAGCAGCTGCGCTTTTGGGCTCATCTGCACGGAGGACGTTTTTTTTTCTTTCCCATGCCCCCGCTTATCCTATAGAATGAGGTCACATGAGCGATTCGTTTCAATTAGGCAATAGGGTGTTTCAATCTCGTTTTATTCTCGGCTCTGGCAAATACAGCATGGAGCTCATTCGCGCCGCCATCGAGCAGGGTGGCGCTGAGATGATCACACTGGCTCTCCGCCGCGCTCATGCCCACGAGGCCGAGAGCATCCTCTCCTACATCCCCGAGCAGATGGTGCTGCTGCCCAATACCTCGGGCGCGCGCAGCGCGGAGGAGGCTCTGCGCATGGCGCGCCTCGCCCGCGAGCTAGGCTGCGGCGAGATGATCAAGGTAGAGGTGATCCAGGATAGCAAGTACCTGCTGCCTCACAATGAGCAGACCGTGCGCGCGACTGAGCTGCTCGCCGCCGATGGCTTTACCGTACTGCCCTACATGTATCCTGATCTCAACACGGCGCGCGCGCTCGTGGAGGCGGGAGCTGCCGCTATCATGCCCCTCGGTGCCCCCATTGGCTCGAACAAGGGGCTGGTGACGCGCGACTTCATCCAGATCCTGCTCGACGAGATCGACCTGCCCATCATCGTCGACGCCGGCCTCGGCCGCCCCTCCCAAGCCTGCGAGGCGATGGAGATGGGCGTGAGTGCCGTGATGGTGAATACGGCCATCGCCACCGCGGGTGACGTCTCGCTGATGGCGCGCGCCTTCCGCCTCGCCATCGAGGCGGGTCGCGCCGCCTACCTCGCGAGGCTCGGCCGCGTGATCGAGCGCGGCGCAGAGGCCTCCTCGCCGCTGACGGACTTTCTTGCAGATTAATCCTCCTTCCAAAGTACAGCTTCATGATTGATTCAGAATCGGCCGACGACCTTGCAGAAGACCTTATAAAGGAGCCCAAAAGCCCCCGCGGCTCACGCCGCGACCACATGAGCTACTGGCCAGCTATGGAGGTGCTCCCCCACGACATGATGGAGGAGGTGATCTCGCGCAGCGCGCAGCTCACGGCACGCGCCTATGAGGCGGCCGACGTCCAGCGCGCACTGGAGCGAGACGCGCTCCGCGTCGAGGACTTTGCCGCCCTGCTCAGCCCCGCTGCCCTGCCCCTGCTCGAGCAGATCGCCAGCCGGGCCAAGCAGCAGCGCGAGCGCTACTTTGGGGTGAATGTCGCCATGTTCACCCCCCTCTATATCTCCAACTACTGTGAGAACTGGTGCTCCTACTGCGGTTTTAATTGCAAAAACAAGATACGCCGCGCCCGCCTCTCCGAGGGAGAGATGCTCACGGAGCTCCAGGCCATCGCCGCCTCCGGCATCGAGGAGCTGCTCATCCTCACAGGCGAGAGCCATCAGAAATCCAGCATCACCTACATCGGTGAGGCCGTCAAGCTCGCGCGCCGCTACTTCCGCAACGTCGGTCTCGAGGTCTACCCGGTGAATACGCAGGACTACCGCTACCTGCATGAGTGTGGGACGGACTACATCACCATATTCCAAGAGACCTACCACCCCGACACCTATGAGCGCTACCACCTCGCGGGGCACAAGCGCGTCTTTCCCTACCGCTTTCACGCGCAGCAGCGCGCGCTGCGTGGGGGGATGCGTGGAGTCGCCTTTGCGGCACTGCTGGGGCTGGATGACTACCGCCGAGACGCACTGGCGACGGGACTACATGCGCACCTCATCCAGCGACGCTATCCGCATGCGGAGCTCTCGCTCTCCTGCCCGCGCCTGCGCCCGACGACACACGACGAGCAGCTCGCGTCCCAGGGCGTGGGAGAGCGCCAGCTCATGCAGATCATCTGCGCCTACCGCCTCTTTCTCCCCTATGCGAATATCACCATCTCCTCTCGCGAGCGCGCCGAGTTCCGCGATCACATCGTGCGCATCGCCGCGACAAAGATCTCAGCAGGCGTACACACAGGTGTGGGCGAGCATCAGCAAGAAGAGCAGGGCGATGAGCAATTCGAAATCGCCGATCCACGCACCGTGCAGCAGATCTACGCGCGGCTCAAGGAGATGGGCATGCAGCCTGTGATGAACGACTACGCCTAGCGAGGCGATGCGCGGACGCAGGATGCAGGATGCAGGATCCTGCGAGCTCAGCACGAGGCAAGCTAGCCTTTGCCTTGTGCGGCACTGCGTCAGATGCGTCAGATGCGTCGCGCCTGAGATGAATAAATTGAAGTACAGCTGCTGGAGGAATGCCTCGATGCGTCTTTTCCTCCAGCATCTGATACATGCCTGGGCTGTACGGCGCGCTGCGGTATTGAGACCCGTGGATAGTGAATAGGCAGCTGCCTCTCCGCGAGCATCGGCTGAATCCCGCGCTCTAGCTCCCGCTCAGCGCGCTCTCGATACACGCGATCACCTGCTCCACTGGCAGTAAGCGCCCGCGCCCCTCATCGCCACATGCCAGCATCCCGCCCTCATCGGGGCCATGGATCTGATGGAGCGCGCGCCCAGCCAGCACGCGCGCATTCTGCTGCGTCGCCTCATGCGCCCACATGCGCCCATTCATCGCGGGGAAGATCAGCACAGGACAGGTACAGGCCAGATACAGGCTCGTCAGCGCATTTGGCGCGAGCCCCTGCGCCATGCACGCCATCGTGTTCGCCGTCGCGGGCACGATACAGAGCAGCTCCGCCATCTTTGCCAGCTTGATATGAGCGGGCTGCCACTCGCCTAGCTCGTCCTCAAATGTCGTGATCACAGGATGGCGCGACAGCGTCATCAGCGTCAGCGGCGTGACGAATTGCAAAGCCGTCGGCGTACACACACAGTGCACATCATGCCCTCGCTTCACCAGCTGTGATGCGATATCCGCCGCCTTGTACGCCGCGATCGACGCCGTGATCCCTAGAATAATAGTTGCCATAATCTCAAAGAAAAAGGGGGTGCCTCAACATCCCCTGCATTATTACTTTGGCTATAGATAATGTAGCAAAATACAGTGAGCACATTCTATCAGGATCATGATATAAAGCCTTCCTTTTGCTGAGTGAAAAATCTTATTTTTCATTCAACAAAAGGAAGTACATGCTCCTAACTTGATGGGCTCTAGCTAATCAAGTACGCAGGCCGTGTTTCCTTCATTAAGTACTGCCAAAGTTCTAAAGGGGACTTCTAAATTCTCGTCATTCTAAATAAGTAAATCGCGAAACTTGCGAGACGAGGCAGCTTTTGAGCGCTTTTCAGCTGGATTTCTCCCGAATTTTCGTCTCAGAGGTCACTCTGAGCCATCAATTCGAAAAAAATCCAACTTGAAAATCATCTCAAAATCTTACCTCGCGAGAAAATAGAAGCCCCCTAAAATTAGAAAGCAAAAAAGAAAACCTCAGGCAGGGTCAATCTCCAGCACCATATTGAGCTCCACCGCCACGCCGAGAGGCAGGCTGATGACGCCGACCGCCGAGCGCGAGTGCGCCGCCTCAGGACCAAAGAGCTCCACGAGCAGATCCGACGCCCCGTTGAGCACCTTTGCCTGATCGATGAAGTCGGGCGTACAATTCACAAAGCCATTGACCGCTACGATGCGACGTATTGGGGCAAAGCTACCCAGCTCTGCCTTGATCACCGAGAGGCGGTTCATCACGCAGAGAGCGGCGGCGCGCTGTCCCTGCTCGATGGAGACATCATCACCGAGTTTGCCATAGATGGACTCATCACCATTGATCGCGACACCACCCGAGAGGTGGAGGTAGTTGCCCGTGCGGATGCACTGCACATAGGAGCCCACGGGTGTAGGCGCGGGGAGGAGCGAGAGGCTCTTGTCGAGGAGAATTTGTTCATTGAGTTGCATATCCCCACCACTCTACACGCCTCACGCGCTCTTGGCAAACAAAAAAGCTCAGCAAATACTTGCTGAGTTTTAGCACTCCAACGCATGGCCTAAGCGCAGCCGCGCTCTAGGCTCTTTATCCGTTGTTGAGAAGGTTATCTCGTATTTAGGCTCTTACGGTGTGGGGGAATTCTTGTCATTCTAAATAAGAGAATCAGAAACTTATTGCATCAAAAGCAAGATTTTCTATAGCAGAGTACTAGCTGAGATGCAGTGATTCTGACGCTGCCTCTCAGCTCACAAAAGGAAGTGCATGCTCCTAACTTGATTAACGGGGCTATTTTCTCGCGAGGTAAGGTTTTGAGATGGTTTTAGAGCTGATTTTTTTACGAATTGATGGCTCAGAGTGTCCTCTGAGACGAAAATTCGCGAAAATGCAGCCTAAAAGCGCCCAAAAGCTGCCTCGTGAAGCGATGTTCTGTATTTGCTTATTTAGAATGACGAGATGCCCCCTATAGCTACTACTAGGGAGATAGCAACGGCTAGCCCTTGCTGCTCTCACTGCCCTCGGGGAGCGGACCGCCGCGGCTGCGCAGTCGCTGGGCAAAGCGGGGCTTTACCCTCAGCTG
This sequence comes from uncultured Akkermansia sp., assembly GCA_964371115.1. Lineage (GTDB taxonomy): Bacteria > Verrucomicrobiota > Verrucomicrobiia > Verrucomicrobiales > Akkermansiaceae > Akkermansia. The sequence continues at coordinate 4,583 of CAYJLP010000136.1, forward strand.
CATCTTGCGTCCTTTGAAGGTGATGCTCTTGGACTTGAAGAGCTGCGCCTCAATCTCATGCCCCGCTCCTGCTGGTGAGGGGGTAGGTGCGGCCTCGATGTCCTTTGCGATGCGGGCGCGTAGCTCCGCGACGCTGAGCTCAGCGTCAGGTGCTGCTGGGTCGACGGGGCGTGCGGCGGCGTTCTCAGCGGCGATGCGCTGCGCCTCCTGCTCGGGGATGACGGTGGCTATCAGATCCTCGCCAGGCACGCCGAGGCTCTGCGGGGTGTCCCGTATGAAGTTTTCTAAATCCTTGTCAGGCACGGCTCCATTGTGCACCGCGCGGTCATAGGCTCGCGAGGCGTCTGCGTGGCGCCCGAGGTCGATGTAGATGCGCGCCATGTTGTAGTGGGCGTCTCCGAGCTGGGGATTGAGCTTGATGGCGGCGGCGAGGTGCTTGAGAGCTTGCTCGTGCTTGCCGTTGATGGTCTCGATGTTCGCGAGGTAGAAGAAGGCGTCTGCGTTGGCAGGGTCGCGCTCTAGCGCGTGTTCGAACTGCTCCGCCGCTGGCTCGAGCTGGTCGAGTAGGTAATGCGCGGTGCCCATGAGGTGGTAGCTCATGGCGTGGTCAGGTGCGAGGCGCGCCGCGCGCTGGAGGAAGTGGATGGCCTGCTCGTGCTTGTTGCGATGCAGTAGGATGGAGCCGAGGTTCACCAGTCCCGCGAGGTGGTCGGGGTGCGCGTCGACGAGGGTGCGGTAGAGCTGCTCTGCGGCGGTGTAGCGCTGCGCGGAGAATGCCTTTTGCGCGCCTTGGGCGAGCGCTTCGATCTCGAGTCCGACGCGTACGGCTGCGGCTCCCTCAGCGGCTGTCTGGGCAGCACCAGTGTCGTCGCTGGAGGCTGTCTGCACGGCCTGGATGAGGGTGTCTTCCAGATGGGTGAGATCCAGCGCGTTGTCTCCTTCTATCTGTTCGAGTGAGGCGAGTAGCTGCGGGTTCTGATTTTTCATCTGTTTGTAGGCATCTAGCACGAGGGTCTGGGCTTTTTTCTGCTGCTCGAGGCTGACTTTTTGCTTGGCAACGATGTTGCGCAGCAGGAGGTTTTCTTCCTGCATGGCGGGGTCCATCGTGGGCTTTGCTTCGTTGCGGCTCAGCTCGTCTTCGAGCTGGTGCATGCTCTCGGTGATCTCGGAGATGCGGCGGCGGTAGCCGAGGTTCTCATCATAGATGCGCGCGACCTCGTCGCGGAGACGTTCGCTCTCCTGTCGTGCCTCGGTGAGCTGGTTGCGTAGCACCTGCTGCTCATCGCCTTGGGCGGCGAGCTGGGATTCGAGCTGGGCGACGCGCTCCTCGGCCTGCTTGAGCTGGCTGCTCAGCGTGATGTTCTGATCGAGTAGTGCCTTGGTCTTTTCGGGGCTGTTGAGCTCGACGATTTCCTTGAGGCGGCTGTTCTCCGCGAGTAGTGTGCTGTGCTCTTGGCTGATGACGTCGTGGCGCTCTTGGAGCTCGATGAGCTCGGCTTGGAGGGTGGCGGCTTGTTGCTGCGCTTCTTGGTGCGCGAGCTGCTCGGCGTCGTATTTTTTCTGGAGCTCTGTGAGCTCTTTGTTGAGTGCCTTGACGACGTTGCTGCTGGCTGTTCGCTCAGTTTTGAGGGTTTTCTGGATGGTGCTCAGGCGCTTCTTGTAGTCATCGCGCTTGTACTCGGCGTCGAGGAGCTTTTCGTGCGTCTTCTGGTTCATCTGGCGCAGCTCCTTGTAGGCGACGACCATGCGGCGTAGCTCCTCGCGAGTGCGCATGAGCTCGTTGTACATCTGGCGGTTGCTGGTGATGGTACCTGGGGCGATATCGAGGGATTTCTTGAGATCGACGTTGCGCGAGCTGCCGCGTGAGCTGACCTCGGGGTCGTATTGGACGGGGCGTCCTACGATGGGGCTGCGGGGGCTGCTAGCACCCCGCTGCTTGAGCTGGCTGCGGTAGTTGCGCAGGTTCTCCGCGACGATCTTGCGGCGCATGCTCACGAGGTTGATGCGCCACTCGGGGTGGTCACGTACGATGCTCGCGAGGATGCGCTCGGATTGCTGCGCTTGATTGATGGCGTTGTGCCATTGCTTTTGGCTGGCGAGCTGCTCGGATTTGCGACAGAGCTGGTAGGCGGTGAGGTAGAGATCGGCGATGTCTTGATCGTTCTGACTGATATTGCGCGTGACAGCATGCGTCAGCGCGAGACCGATGTGCGCGGTGGCCTGACTAGAGAGTGTCATCACCGCGAGGGCTATCCCTGCGAGTAGTGAGGAGACTGGCTGGCTGTGCTGCTTGGATACAATCATGGGAAAGTTATATATTAGCGAATAGATGGGGGGGTGAGCAAGCTTTTTTTCATAACCGAGGTGGATCAAAAGAGCTTTACTCTTCGCAAGATGCTGATTTCGATAGTATCAATTGGTATTTTGTGCCCTGTATCATCTTTGCGCCGAGGGGTATTACACCTAGGAGGGAGGGGATGATGATGGATCGCGCGTGAGGTGTGATTGGAGGAGGCTTTTGGTATTGCTTTGACAGTAGTTATTACTTTGGCGGTAGTTAATGAAGGAAACGCGGTCTGCGTACTTGATTAGCTAGAGCCCATCAAGTCGCAATCTGGCATAAACTCGCTACGCTCGCCCCTTCGGGGACTTTATTCCGTTTGCTCCTTGACAGTCTCTATCTAAT
>CAYJLP010000137.1:0-7261 GCA_964371115.1 uncultured Akkermansia sp.
GCGTGGGCAAGACCTACCTCGCGCGCAACCTCGCCGAGATCATGTTTGGCACCGCCGATGCGCTCATCCAGATCGACATGAGCGAGTACATGGAGAAGCACACCACCAGCCGCCTCATCGGCTCGCCCCCAGGCTACGTCGGACACGACGAGGGTGGACAGCTCACGGAGCAGGTACGCCGTCGTCCCTACTCCGTCATCCTCTTCGCCGAGGTGGAGAACGCGCACCCCGACGGGATGCACCGCCTCCGCCAGGTACTAGAAGAAGGCATCGTCACCGACTCACTCGGCCGCAAGATCAACTTCCGCAACACCATCATCATCCTCACGTCCAACGTAGGCGCCAGCCTCGCCACCGCGCGCAGCACCATGGGTTTTGGTGCGGTGGAGCAGCAGCAGGAGGCGGACTACAGCCACATGAAGGACAAGATCACCGAGGCGGCAAAGTCGCACTTCCGCCCCGAGTTCATCAACCGCTTTGACGAGCTCATCGTCTTCCGCATGCTCGAGAAGGCTGACCTCAGCCGCATCGTACGCCTCGAGGCCGACAAGCTCGTCGAGCGACTCAAGGAAAAGGACATCACCCTGCAGCTCTCCGAGCGACTCATCACCATGCTCACGGAAAAGGGCTACAACCCCGAGTACGGAGCACGCCCCATGCGTCGCGCCATCGAGCGCATGCTCGAGGACCCCATCGCCGAGGCCATCCTACGTGGGGATCTGAAGCATGGGCAGATCTCGCTCGCCGACGTCGCCGAGGGTGAGAGCACCATCACATTCACCCAACAAGCACCAGAAAAAAAGCCCCCCGCGCCCAAGGCGAAGAAAGCTACTGCTGCAAAGAAAAAGCCCAGCACCGCCGAGAAGGCCACTGCCCCCGCAGCGAAAAAGCCCCGCGCCCCACGCCGCAAGAAAGACAGCCCCTCTGATACGGCTAGCTAAGCCCAAAAAACATCTTTAGCCAACACACAAAGCGACTCGCCCTGCCTAGCAGAGCGAGTCGCTTTTTACATCTTGTTGCAGCAGCCATCACGACGCCGACGTCTTGGCATCATCATCACCATCTTCTTCCTTCTCCGTATCCTCCTCACCACCGCGCTTCAGATAATTCATACGCGCGCGATACGCCACGACGATGAGAGCGAGGAAAATAACGAAAATCGAGGCGACACCCCCCTCGTGCAGATCACGCTGCGAGAGCATCACACAAGAAATCACCATGAAATACAGCGACATCCAGAACCAGAGATAGCGCCCCGAGAGCACCGCATGCAGCATCAGCGTGAAGGTGATCAGCGTCACGAATAGCGATTGGAACGCGATCGAGCAGCCCAGCAGCGGCAGCGGCAGCGCGATAAAGAGCGCCTTGCGACTCGCTGCAAAAAAGCTCCCCTCCGCCTGCATCACCTGCACGCGATAGTGCAGCCACAGCAGCACCCCCCCGATGCCAAAGGCCAGCCCACGCTCCATCCACGCATGCGTCTGCTCATTATGAAGCACAAAGGTCAGCGACAGTGCCCAGATCACCCAGCCTGACGTCGCGAGAAAGCCCAGCGACTGATAGCGCTGCGAGCGACGCGCTCGCTCACCTATCAGAGACGCTCCCAGCGCGATGAGCAGCAGCAGCATCGCGCGCGAGCACTCATCAGGCAGCAGCAGGTGACAGAGCGTGAAGAGCGCGAGCAGCGCCACCATCATCGCCATACGCGTCGCATGCCACCACGCCATCACGCCCGAGATCAGCAGCAGCCCCAGCACATGCCAGAAAAAGAACTGCGCCGTCAGCAGCCAGCTCAGCCCCGTACTCTCGAGCATATTCACCCCGCGGAGCAGCCCCAGAGCTGAGGCCGACACCGAGCTAGCACTCTCCACCATAGTAGCAGAGCCCATCAGGTAGTACGGATAGCTAAAGAGCAGGCAGAGAGCCAGCGCCCCCGAGAGCTCTCCAAACACAGTCGACTCACGTCTCATGAACACATGCCAGCCCCACAGCAGCAGCAGCACCGTCCCCATCACGAGTGCATGCTGCCCCCACTGCGTGATAGAGGAGAGATAGGGCAGAGCATCCACGAGCACAAAGCCTATCCCCAGCGTAAAGAGCGACAGCGCCACGCTGCGCATCCAGTTGATAAAAAATCTAGATGGGAAGACATCCCCCGCCGCGAGCACATGCACAGCAGGCTGCATCTGCGACTCCTCCATCAGATCGCGCTGCAGCAGCAGGCGCATATCTGCCTGGCGCGCCAGCACACGCTGCGCATTCTTCTCCGCCATCTGCTCGGGCATATCCACGAGCGCGAGCTGCGTGTCACGACGCTGAGAGGCGAGGCGAGCGAGGTAGAGCATGACGCTGGCATTGAGCACCATCAGCCCGCCGCGCAGCATGAATCCATGAGAATCTGGCATATCGAGACTCCACAGAGCCGCCGTCTGACAGCCCCACGAGATCAGCAGCCAGCTCTTGCGCTCGTAGAACACCGCCTGCCACATAAAGCTCAGACTCCACAGTGTGAGCAGAGCCCACACGACCCCCGACGGGACTGCTACCTGCGCACCCGCAATCAGCAGCACAGGCACGAGCACCACGGCGAGACGCCACATACTCCACCACAGCTTCTCCGTCAGCGAGAGCTGCCAATAGATCCCTCCCATCGCGAGCAGCGCGCCCAGCGCCATCAGAGGATCTAGCGAGAGAAGATGCGGAATCTCCCCACTCCCCTCACTTGGTATAATCTGCGGCAGGGAATTAGAAACAGTACTGAGGAAGTAAAAATAAAACAAGCTCCCCCCCACAAGCCCAAACCAGAGGAAAAACAGAGCCCCCGTAAAGGGATTGTCCTGCGGCTGTCGACGCACACTGCGCTCAGATACAATCACCCAGAGCATCAGCACGATGAGCATATAGCCCTGAATGCGAAACTGATTGTAGAAACGCTCAATAAAAAGCGTGCCCCCCGACTCATCCGCGAGCTCCATCTCAGGGAGGTTGAACACCAGCAGGAGATTGAGCCCTATACAGAGATAGATCGCCACACGCTGCACCTTGTGCAGCATGGAGAGCAGCAGCAGCACCATCATCGTCAGGCCGAGGATGATGCCCAAATGCCCCATATCAAACTGGGAATCGAATAGAAAGAAAATCGAGCCAAGAGCAATCGCAACACTCCCCGTCCCCGCCAACAGCACCAGCTCAGAGATCAGCTGCTGCCCCCGCGCCACCAGGCGAAACCAATAAAACCCACAGAAAATCGACACAATCGTCATCATCACCGCAGGCGTGATATACTGCTCTGCCTCAACAAAATAACCTACATACATAGAGGCGAGCAGCACGAGAATCCAGCCACCTATGACAAGACCCAGCGTGATACCAATCGCGCGCAGGCGACTCATCTCACGCACATCAGCCACCCCCGACTGGCGCATAACGCGCGCCTGCTTGGGGTCAATCACCTGCTGTTGAACCAGCTCATTAATATCACGATCATTCATAATGCGTAGAAAAAACCATAGCAAACCTCCTCAGAAAGTCAAGAGAATATGCCCCTCCTCCCCCCCTCATTCGTCCTCAGTCTTGACTTCCAAAATGATAATTGCTAAGCTCGCCCCAGTGCTCATCACAAGAGCCAGCACCCCTCCCCCTTCATGAAAAAACTCCTCCACCGCCTGAAAGCCAAATTATTCAAAAAGCACCTCCACGCCCCATGTGTGCACATCTGCCACAATGACAAATTCATCGCCCCCTTTGTCGACTTCCTCAACAGAAACTTCCCCGCCAGCGAACACCTCATCGTTTGCACCCGCAGTAGCCCCGAGTTCCCCTTCCCTCAGGGAGACAACGTAATCGAGGTTAGCTCACTGAGCGAAATCAGCATCGATCTCGCACGCACCGACAAAATCATCTTTCACTCCCTATTCAACGGCAAGGTGAAATTCCTCAACAAAAACAAACACTACCTGAAAAAATCCCACTGGGTCATCTGGGGGGGCGACCTCTACAGTGCCAAGCGTGATAGGAAAAACGACTACGTACGCCGCCACTTTGCCAACTACCTCGCCATCCCCACTGGAGATATCGAGGTACTCGAGCAGCGCTACCATATAGACGTCTCTGACAAATACCAAATCGTTCAATACGTCAGCATCATCCCGCTTGTGACGCTAGATGAAGTCTACGCACTACGCGAGCAACACAACAGTATCAACATCCAGATCAACAACTCATGCTGCTCTACTACCCTCGAGGTTCTACGCGACCTAGCCCCGCATCGAGAGGAAAACATCCACATCTACACCATCCTCTCCTACGGAGAGCTGCAGTACAAAGAAGAGATCATCCGACTGGGGCAGCAACTCTTTGGCGAGAAATTCCACTACTTAGATCAGTTCCTCTCCCCCGCCGACTATGCCCAGCACCTCGCCACGCTCGACATCATGATCATGGCACAAGATCGCCAGCAAGGCATAGGCAACCTCATGATCACCTCCTACTATGGCTGCAAGATGTACATCAAATCAGAAATCTCCACCTACCAAATGATGGCCACTGATCTGAGCATCTTTGACACCAACAGCATCAAGACACTGAGCTTTGAAGACTTCATCTACCAAGACCCAGTCCAGCAGCAACGCAACCGCGAGCGAGGAAAACTCTACTTCGACGAGCAACAGATAAGCAGCTATTGGAAACAAGTCTTCGATAAATAATTAACCATCAAACGACTTACACCAATGAACAAAACAATCTCCATCATCATCCCCGTCTACCAAGCCGAAGCACTCGTGCTGGGCTGCCTCCAGAGCATCGCCGCGCAGACCTACCCCCACTTCGAGTGCATCTGCGTGGATGACGGCTCTCATGACCGCAGCGCCGAGGTCGTCGAGGCATTCGCCGCCACAGACGCACGCTTCCAGCTGCTGCGGCAGGAGAACAAGATGCCCGGAGGCGCGCGCAACACAGGCATGCGCGTCGCCACAGGCGACTACATCACCTACGCCGACGCCGACGACTACCTCCACCCCGCCCTCTTTGAGACCCTACTGCGAGCCATCGAGACCCACGGTGCCCAGATCGCCGCCTGCCTCAGCACGAGCACCACAGAGCGCTACCACCCTATGGAGTGCGAGCAGAGCAGCTACCCTGAGTGGACGGATCACGACCCCATGACCACCTACATCGCCGAGCCCGCAGGCAGGCGCATCCTCACCTCCGTCTGGGGCAAGCTCTTTCGCCGCGACTTTATCGGCGACACCCTCTACCACGAGCACATCCCCTTCCAAGACTCCATCTGGCTCATCGAGATACTCGCCCGCTGCACCCACTACGTGCAGGTCGACGCCCCCTACTACATGTACTACGTGGACAACAGCTCCATCACACGCAGCAACTGGAGCGACAAGAAAACCGACGCCCAGCTCATCATGCTACGCGCCACCCACGAGAGCATCAGCACCCACCGCCCCGAGCTACTCAGACTCGTGCAGCGCAAGCTACTGGCAAAGTACCTCAAGCGCCACCTCAAAGCCCTGCGCCGCAGCAGCCCCGAGACCCGCGACGCACTCATCGCCTACGCCCGCCCCCTGATGAGAGAGGTCATCCAGCGCGGCTACGTCGGCTACCGAGACTTCAGCCTCCGCTGGCGCATCGCCATGGCGCTCTTCCTACGCAAGAAAGATTAAGAGGCTTCTATTTTCAAACTCGATTGCTCATAGATTGATGTCTTAGAGCGTCCTTAGAGACGAGAAATCGAGACAAACTGCATGCCCATTTGAGACAAGAGATCCCCACGACACACGCAAGCAACACGCAATCATCAGCTCCCACAAGTGCGCCTGCTGATAGACACGTTGAGCTAGCGCTCGCCGAGCCACCACCTCACGAAGAGAGAGAGGGCTAGGAGCCCTCTCTTGGATCCCTGCCCACGTCTCATACATGGGCAGAGATCGCACGATACTTGAGATCAGGGTATTTCCACTGGAGGAGCAGGAGGCGCGCTGATAGGATCACAGGTCAGATAGACAATCTGCGTTCCATAAGTGACCGAGCTCCTAGCCGAATCCAAGGTGAATACTCTCGCATCCTCATCAAATACAAAAGACAGAGTAACCACATCAGGCGCGTAGAATAATGCCCCCGTAGAGATATAAATGTCACTATAGTGCAGCGTGATCGTGAATCGATTCCCCTCAAAGAGGACAGGGGCTGGCTTCGTAGAACTGGTGAAATTAACCATGTGTGTATTCGTCACATCGGACTGGTCATAGACCGTTCCCATTCCCGCCTCAACAGCCTCAAATCCGGCCTCCGTTAATTGATAGACACCCAATGACTCGATAATAACATCACCGACTTGAAACGGCACAGGTGTCGTTTCACTGACATGATGAATCCTATAGATATTGCTACGCAAATAAGGAAAAGTGAACCCATCCTGATCAAGGAGCAGCTCCAGCATCGCTGGATTCGCACCTGGGTAGGGATCTGTTGGCTTGCTCACGCTGCTACTGCTAGGGCTGTCATCATCGCCACAAGAGCTCTGCGTTGTCAATGAGAAAAGTCCCGCGGATAAAATCGCAAGACGCCTGAGGGAGGAGTGGAATAATTTCATGTATCTATTTTTGGGGGGCATGTTGATCCCCTTCCGCCTGACCTATCAAAGAGGACATCTCGACAGAAGGGAGCATGTGTCACTATAAACGAAGAATCGCAAAATCAAATTATTTTTTAGAATCTTACATCCACTCATTCTAATAATACGACGCGTACCCACCTCACCCCCATCCAGCCCCACGCCCGCGCACGAGGTGAAAAAGCCCCTTGCCAGCGCAGGGAGAACTTGCTAATATCACCAGATATGACCCCGCAGCTCCTCGCCCCCACCCTGCTCCTCCTCACCCTCACCACCCCCCTCCTCCACGCGCTTGACCTCCACACCGAAGCGCGCAAGCAGATCGGTGTCACCACCCACTACGACCCCGCCTACGTCGTATTAAAATACCCCGGCGGCGACATCTCCCCCGAGCGCGGTGTGTGCACCGACGTCATCATCCGCGCCATGCGAGGACACGGCATCGACCTGCAGCGAGAAGTCCACCGCGACATGCGCGCGAACTTTTCCTCATACCCCAAGATCTGGGGACTCAAGCGCGCGGATAAGAACATCGACCACCGCCGCGTGCCCAACCTGCGCACCTACTTCACCCGCCGAGGCTGGAGCCTGCCCATCACCCGCAAAGCCACCGACTACAAAGCCGGCGACATC
>CAYJLP010000138.1:0-7155 GCA_964371115.1 uncultured Akkermansia sp.
TTGCTTTGTACGTGGGGCTTTTTTCTCCTTATCCCAGTAGCTTTTGCTTTCGTAGGCGTATTTTGCCCCACTCTTGGTTACTCAAATTACCTTACTCATAATATATCTATTCTAGTTGAGATAACGTAAACTATGTTTTAAGGAGAGTCAATAACAAAATGTTAAAAATTAAAGAAAATTGATTTTCATAGTTACAGGAGGGGAGAATTTAGGTTGTATTTCATATCTTCTGGGCTGTTGTGTCTCGATGTGAGATATCATTTAGAACTATTAGAGTCAACCTATTTTAGTTTTCAGAAGTCCCCAGTAGACATTACTATATTGGAATAGCAAACTTCCAAAATTGCTATTCTTGCCTTATTTTCAACAATTCAGTAGCATGTGCGCGCGCGATATCGCCATCTGTACCGAGCATGCGCATAAGCTCGTTGACGCGCTGTTCGTCCGTTACCTCCCGTAGACGTGAGATACTACGACCTTCTTCCACATGCTTGGAAATGAGGTAATGGTGCTCCGCTAGAGCTGCGACTTGTGGGAAATGGGTGATGGCAATGACCTGATGGTCAACACCGAGCTCAAGCATTTTCATCCCGACTGCACGGGCGATCTCGCCACCTACATTCGCATCAATCTCATCAAAGACTAGCAGGGGGGTGTCGTCTTGCTTTGCCAGCGTGCTCTTGAGGGCGAGCATGACGCGCGCCATTTCACCACTCGACGCAATCATGCGCAGTGGCTTGAGAGGCTCTCCTGGATTGGGGCCAAAGAGGAACTCTACATCCTCCACTCCCTCACTGCAAGGTAGCGTGAGTGGCTGGAGCTCAATAGAAAAATGCGCCTGCGTAAACCCCAAATGCTGCGCATGGGTGAGGAAATCCTTCTCCAGCTGTGGGATACTCTTGCGCCGCGCAGCCGTGAGCTTCTCGGCAGTGAGGAGCAGCTGGGTGTAGAGGCGCTGCTGCTCTACGCGGAGCTCGTCGAGGCGTTCTTCTCGATTCTCAATCGCATCGAGGCGCGAGCGGCACTCTTGGTAATGGGTATCAATTGCGTGATAATCTGCGCCATACTTACGTTTCAGCGTCTCGTAGAGTGCCATGCGAGCTTCGAGTGCGGCCATGGCGGCGGGGTCATCGTGCATCACGCCGATGTAATCACGTAGATCATCTGCCACGGCTTCTAGCTCCTCGACGCTGCCATGGAGAGGCTGGAGGCGCGCGCTCATGCTGGTGTCAAAGCGCTCCAGATCATGAGCTGCGCGCACGAGTGCCCGCAGCTGCGTGAGGATGGAGTGGGATTCATCACCACCCGCGCCCTCCAGCAGCTGAAGCATAGGCAGAGTGATATCGCGGAGGCGTCCCGCGTTGCGAGCGCGTTGCCACTTCTCTTCGAGCTCCACGATCTCGTCTGCGCTGGCGCAGGTAGTCGAGCTCGCGAGCATTTGCCATCTCATCCTCGAGGAGTCGCTCGTAGCTGCGCTTGGCCTGCGACCAGCTCGAGTAGTCTTTTTGGTAAAGCTGTTTGATACGTGCATCGCCCAAGCAGGCATCCAGTAGGGCGCGCTGCCTATCTTGGGAGGTCAGGGAGCGATGGGAATCGGGATGGTGCATATCGACGAGACCCGACCCTATCTGACGCAGCACCTGCTGCGTCACAGGACAGTTATTGACGAACTGACGATTTGAGCTCATAGAGATCACGCGGCGGATGAGCAGCACCCCCTCCTCGCAGAGAGAAACCCCAGCCTCCTCTAGCAGCTCATTGATACGTCTCACATGCTTGAGAGAGAAAATCGCCTCGATCACGCATTGGGATTCTCCGCTGCGGATGAGCCCCTTATCGGCGCGCTCGCCGAGCACCAGCTCAATACCCCCCATGATGACGGATTTCCCCGCCCCTGTCTCGCCTGTGATGCCTATAAATCCAGATTGGGGCTGCCAGATGAGCTCATCGACGAGGGCGAGATTGCGAATTTTCAGGAGTGTGAGCATAGTATTTTCTTTACCTTACGGCAAAGAGTATGGCATAATTGCGCAGGAAAATCAAAGAGAATTTTTCTCCTACTGCAGATGATGAATATACTTTTCTTGGGCACTGGCACCTCCACGGGCGTACCTGTCATAGGCTGTGACTGTGCAGTGTGCCATTCGACTGACCCTCGCGACCAGCGTCTGCGATCCTCTGTGCTGATAAGCACTCCACTCACGAGCATTCTCGTCGATGCAGGCACCGACCTACGTGCCCAAGCTCTTCGCCATCATCTCACTGCTATTGATGCCGTCATCTATACGCATGCGCATCTCGATCATGTCTCTGGCTTTGACGAGCTGCGCGCCTTTTGCTGGCACCGTATTGAGAAACTTCCACTCTACGCGCATGAGAGTTGCTTGCAGCAGCTACGTCGCATGTATTCGTGGGCCTTTTCTGAGGAGAATACCTATAAAGGTTACATCCAGCCTGAGGCTCGCGCGCATGACGGCGAGACACCCTTTCTGATAGGAGACATCGAGGTCACCCCCATTCGCGTCGAGCATGCCAGCGTGGACACCTTTGGCTACGTCTTCCGCCACGAGGGCAGCAGCTTTGGCTATATCTCCGATGCGAAGCGAATCCCAGAAAGCTCTATGCGGCATCTTAGCTATCTTGACGCGCTCGCAGTAGATGCACTGGGTTACAAACCGCACCCAACTCACATGACGCTCCATGAGAATATCCAGCTCATGCACGTCCTCGCCCCGCGTCAGGGTTACACGACACACGTCGGTCACGCCCTGAGCGATGCGGCGATGCGCGCGGCTCTGCCTGCCTTTATGTCACCTGCTTATGATGGTCTTGAGATCACAATCTAGATTACATATTTTAGAAATCGCGAATACTCCTCATTTTAATATTAATACCTACACTATTATTATTTACAATAAACAACAAATTTAGCTTGCGACAGGATAGATTATGTGTTACAATAAAGAAACTTCTAAATTCTTGTCATTCAAAATATAACTCATGTGATTTTATGTTTATGCTTATTTGGACGACTCAAATTTAGACCTCCCTTTAAATATTGGTCACACAACCACTCATCCATCCCATGAAATCACTCTATCTGCCACTGATCCCCCTTCTCTGCATGCCTATCCTCGCTAGCGAGCACGCTGAGGATAAGCTCAAGCAACTCGACGCGAGCGTAGAGAGCATCATCGCCAATTTTAAGCTTTTCACTGAAGTCATCGACGATTTGCACGCAAAGAAGATCAGTCCTGTCGACGCGCTACCCCTGATTTTAGAGCTCCACAGTGTGCAATCGGAGAACAAGCAAGCCATCCAATCTCTTGTGAGAGAACTCTGTAACAAGGAATGCAATCAGCAAGAAATTGAGAACTTATTCCAACAAAAGAAGCCTCAGATGCTTGATCATGCAAAGAATGTTGAGCGCATCAAGCTCCAGCTGCTCAAGGAAAACTACTACGACAACGCCGAACTCAAGGATCTGTGCGAAGCCTATTTACATTAAGAAGATGAGTACGCCATGCGAGCAGCTTTAGCTCAGGGGGGGGGGCTCTAAATTCACGTCGTTCAAATAAGTAAATACAAAACATCGCTTCACGAGGCATCTTTTGAGCGCATTTCAGCTGGTCTCTACCTCCTGCTTCGCAGGATCGCTTGAGTAGTATCTCTATCACGTGCGTCGTCTCAGAGCTCACGCGGAGTCATCATTTTGGGATAAACGCAACTCTAAAATCGTCTCCACCCCCTGCCTCCGCGTCAGAGAAGGCCATTTGAGTACTGATCGAGTCTCACAAACCTAATGGGTGGCTTTTGATGAGGCACCAAACTCTAAATTATTCATCATTAAGCCTCTCATTGAGCTGCTCAAATGCATTAACACCCAGCCACTCAGGATCAATTTTCGCCCCGCGCTGCGTCACACGCAGTGCCGTACCATCAGCGGTAAAATAAATGGAACGGAAGAATAGCGTCTCCTGCTTGAGCTCGGCGTAGCCTCCGACAGGTACGGAGCAATCAGCTTGGAGCTGCTGCAAAAAGCAACGCTCGCAGCGTATACACACTTCGGTGTCTTCATCATTGATTTGTTGGATGATCTTTTTCATGCGAGCGTCGTCACGGCGTATCTCTACCGCTACGGCCCCCTGTCCGAGGGCGGGCATGAAGGAGCTCAACGAGAGGTCGATGAAGGAGAGTTTCTTGTCCTCCACGATGACCTGATCCTGTTCGTAGCCGAGGCGATTGAGCCCCGCGCGCGCGAGGATGATGGCGGTCATTTCCTCACTCTCGGCGAGCTTTTTGAGGCGTGTACCTACGTTGCCACGTATAGTTACGCAGCGCGCACGCCCTCCCCAGTAGGACTCCACCATGCGGATGCGGCGTACGCTGCTTGTCCCGATGACGAGGTTGTCCAGATCAGCACCTTCTTTCACCACCAGCACATCATTGATCTGCTCACGCGGAAGGATGGCCGCGATTGTAAAGCGCTCATCGAGTGTACCTGGCATGTCTTTGAGACTATGCACGGCGCAGTCAATTGTCCCTGCTGCGAGTGCCTCTTCTAGGGCGGCGATGAAGACTCCCTTATCCTGCGTCTGGGTGGCGCGATTGACCTCGCAGAGGGGGATATCCTGCCTCTGATCACCTGCCGTTTGGATGATGCGACGCTCAAGGCTGTACTTAGGGTTGAAGGCGTGGAGTGCCTGCTCTACGAGTTTTGTCTGCCGCTGTGCGAGGGCGCTGCCTCGTGTCCCTAGGATGATCAGTTCGCTCATATGAAGACTATCTTACTCGCATTTTTCCCATCTGCAAGCATGAAGATGCACGAGCCTCGCATTTCTTGTCACTAACACTCGAGCCGCCATCTATCTCCCAGCACTTGCTTGCACGCTATCTCGTCAGAAGGAATAACTAGCCTCGATCCTAATAGTGAGCTACAACACCATTGCTACACTCTCGTGGTACTTTAGGGGGCTCCAAATTGTTCGAGGGAAAATTTAAAGATAATTTTAGAGCTGAGTTGCTTAGACTCTATCAACCTCATAGGTATTGTAAATACTCTAAGAGGAGTCATCTCATGCGCCCTAGACATCGACACCCTACAAACTCGCTGAGCTGGCACATGATGAAACAAATCAGCCATCTGATAAAGGGTACCTTGAGAAATTAGGTCATTCAGAACCTGAATCAAAAAAATGAGTGTAAGAGCACGTCGTTTGAAGCTTGCGCATCCGTATTCGCTATTTGTGGCTGAGATGGATTAAATACGCATGTAGCTTAGATTGTACTTGACTCGATGAGTAAAGATGCTAATCTTTGCTGACACGGAGTTCTTCGTAGGAATTCCACGTGTTCTTTAGGAGGCGATTGAATCGCAAGAAATAGATGGGAAAGACGGTGTGAATCCGTCGCTGTTCCGCAGTCGTGATGCACGAGCTAATGAGTGACAGAGAGCAAGATGATGCTCGTTGCTCCTCTCTGCTAAGTCGAGATACCAGCCTAGAGATTCGCTTTATGTGGTCAACGAGATATTGACCTATTGAGCAGCAATAAAGATACGTATGTTGATGATTCATTACTATATGTTAGACTTTTGAGTCTGGTTGTCTATGTTGTGGCCTCGGTGGGTTCGATCCTGTGGATCCGAAAGTTAACCCTATACGAGATAGATGACAACGATGAAACATATTACAAAAGTAGTGCTGCTACTCGGCGTGAGTTTGCTCCAATTTGCAAGCCCCATCACCTCTTGCCCAGATGTCAAGAAAGATCAATCTGCGAGTGATCGTTGTGGTCAAATCTCGAGTACCTTTTTACCTCGTTGATCATGGGCAAGGTAGAGAATGGATGTTTCAACAAGAATATGGCTAATAATACAATGAGTAAGTGTCTGAGCTTGGCGTCATTTTGCGCCGAGCCACCGCAGCCTCCAGCGGAAGTCTACGTGGAGAGAAAGAAGGCGAACTTCGCCGCCTCTCCCATGGAGTTCTCCGAGGGGGATCGCTTGGCCGTCGTCGCGGTGCATTTTGGCACGACGCACGCGGATACGAGAGAGAGGTGCATGGTGGCGATCAATGACCTGATCAAGAAGAGCTACCCTGGTGCGCGCTTTGCAGAGGCCTACACGTCGCGTATTATCATCCATCGACTCAAGCAGCGCGGTGTCGAGGTCGCGACGCCGAGCGAGGTTTTTGCTCAATTGCATCGCGAAGGCTATACGCATTTGCTCGTGCAATCCACGCATATCATTGAGGGCGTGGAGATGGAGTCACTGCGCCGCGAGGTTGATGCCATGCGCTCGCAGTTCAAGCAGATCCGCCTCGGCAGACCGCTGCTCTACAGTCCTGAGGATTTCAGCGCGACGATCGAAGCCCTCGCGCATCATATCCCGCATGCGTCCTATGATGCGGTGGTGCTCGTGGGGCATGGCACCTACACGCCTATCACGGCTTCTTATGCGATGATGGATTATATGATCAAGGTACAGGGCTATGCACACTGGTGCGTGTCGACGATTGAGAATTATCCCTCGATGGATGAGGTCTTGAGCTTTTTGAACGCGAGGGCGGCGCAGCGTGTGTTGCTTGTTCCCTTTATGTTTGTCGCAGGCGAGCATGCGAAAGAGGATATCGCAGGTGACTGGCGGGAGCAATTGGAGGACGCGGGCTATCACGTCGATGTGATGATGGAGGGCATGGGGGAGAATCCCCGCATCCAGCGTATTTTTATGAGGCATATGAACTTTGCCGCCCATTGCCGTGAGCTTGATATCATGAGCAAAAAGCACCATTATTCACTAGGAGAATAATCATGGAAGACATTCAAAAGAAATCGGGGCGTATCTTCGTCATCGGTCTAGGACCGGGGGATAGCGATGAGATGACACCTGCGGCGATGAAGGCTCTGGCGCAGTGTGATGTGGTCATCGGCTATCATTATTATTTTCAATTCATCCGTGAGCAGCTGCGCGAGGGCGTGCCGTGCATCGACACAGGCATGAGGCAGGAGGAGAAGCGCGCGCAGCACGCCTTTGAGCTGGCTGAGGCGGGGCAGTGTGTCGCGGTGATCAGCTCGGGGGATGCGAATATCTATGGCATGTCGCCGCTCATCTGGGAGATGCGCGAGAAGCGTCAGAGCCCTGTGGAGATTGAGGTG
>CAYJLP010000139.1:0-7136 GCA_964371115.1 uncultured Akkermansia sp.
TAGCGAGCTATGTAAGCCCAAAAAGCCGCGAATGCTCGCCAAAATGCTGCAAAAGGCGTGCTGTGTCGCTCATTTTCGAAATCCACAATTTCCCAGAACTAATTTTGCAAGGTTCCCATATTTAGAGTGGCGAGAATTTAGAAATTTCTGAATAGAAACGCGCCCCTCCCCATTAGATTAGCCTAGATCGCTGAGCACGCGGCGCAGGATGCTGAGTCCCTCGCGTAGGGGCTCCTCAGAGATGGTGAGCGCGGGGATGAGGCGCAGGGTGGAGGGCCCCGCGGGGCAGCAGAGCAGTCCCGCCTCGAGGCAGAGACCGTTGAGGTAGACGGAGGGGAGCTTGTCTGCGGGAAGGCCGCGTAGACTGCCCTCGCGCAGCCCGATGCCGCGCAGCAGTCCCTTGCCGCGTACGCACTCTACCTGTGGGAGATCCCAGCTGAGCACCTCGCGCTCGATGAGCTCACCGAGGGCGGCAGCGCGTGCGGTGAGGTCGTCCTCAAGGATGGTGTGCAGCACGGCGAGCGAGGTGGCACAGGCGAGGGGATTGCCCCCGTAGGTGGAGCCATGCGAGCCCGGTCCCATGATGGAGGAGAGCGCTGTGCCCGCCTCGTCGATGGCGCGATCACTGATCCAGAACGCCCCGATGGGGAAGCCTCCCCCCATGCCCTTTGCGCAGGAGACGACGTCGGGCGTGATCTCGGGGCAGACGGACTGCCAGCCCATGCGTGCTCCGGTGCGGGCGAATCCGCACTGCACCTCATCGAGCATGAGCAGCAGGTCGTGCTGCTGGCAGAGCTCGGCGACGCTGCGGAGGAACTCAGGGGTGACGGGATTGACCCCGCCCTCGCCTTGGACGGCCTCGAGCATGATAGCGCAGGTCTGAGGGGTGATGGCGGCTTTCAGTGCCTCGATCTTGTTGAACTCCACGTGGATGAATCCAGGGAGCAGCGGGTTGAACTCTTCTTTGATCTTGTCCTGTCCCGTCGCGGCGAGTGAGCCGAGTGTGCGGCCGTGGAAGCTCTGCTGGAAGGTGATGACCTCGTAGCGTATGCTGCCGTCGGCGGCGGGGCGGCGGTGCCCAAAGCGGCGCGCGGTCTTGATGATGCCGTCGTTGGACTCCGCTCCTGAGTTCGAGAAGAAGACCTTGCCCTCGGCGCATATGAACTGGGTGCTGATGAGCTCGGCGAGCTGCTCCTGCTGCGGGATGTGGTAGAGGTTGGAGCAGTGCATGAGGGTGGCTGCCTGCTCGCTGATGGCCTCGATGATGCGGGGATGCGCGTGCCCGAGGCTCGCCGTGGCGATGCCGGCGCAGAGGTCGATGTAGCGTGTGCCCTCGCTGTCGTAGAGGTGGCAGCCTTCTCCTTTGACGATGCTGATGGGGGCTCGAGCGTAGCTTGGTAATACGTAACTCATGGTAAAAATGTACTCTTGGGAGGCTTGGCTGTCAATTCTTTTTCTCGACTCGACAGCAGGGGGGCTGATGTGTTAGTCTTTGGGGATGCGATTGTTTGCTTTATTTACTGGTGCGGGATTGGGGAGTGGTCTGCTCGTTTGGGCGATGGGGTCGGGGATTTTTAGTCCTGGACTCGCCGCTGAGGGGGAGAAGCACCCTGCGGGGGCGATGACTGTGCTCCTAGGCAAAGCTGCTGATGAGATTGAGATCCTCTCTCTCTCGGAGCAGGATATGGCGGGAGATGAGCAGTGGGAGCCCGATGCTGTGGAGGGGCAGGCGGAGCAAGAGGGGCTAGAGGAGGATGAGGAGGCAGGTAGCGGAGCCTTTCCTCCGTTTACTCCGTTTGATTTTAGCTACTCGACGTCGCTGCTGGAGGAGATGGAGGCTCTCTTGCAGCTGCCTGTGGACGCGGCGAAGGGACAGGGTAGGGAGGTGATCTTGCTCGCGCAGAATGGGGACGCCGCCGCTCAGTACCGTGTGGGGCTAGCGATGATTGTCTTTCGCTTTCACGAGAAGGACAAGGTGATGCAGGTGCGTGAGAGCTGGCTGACCCAAGCGGCGGAGCGTGGCTATCTGCCTGCGCAGAAGCTGCTGTATTATCTTTATTTGAATGGCTTTGGCTCAGATAGCCCCGATCTGGGCAAGGCGATTTCTTATTTGCGCGCCGCGGTCGAGCAGGGGGATGCTGTGGCGGAGCTGGAGTATGATTTTCTCGTGTCTCAGGATTGGATTGAGGATGAAGAGCCTCAGGCGGGACTGGAGAGGCTGCACCAGCGCGCGGCTATGGAGAAGGGGAGGGCTCTGGGGGAGCTGGGAGCACAGGAGCTAGAGGCTGTCTATACGGCGCGTGTGGCGTTGGGGCTCTCCTATGCGATTGGGCTGGGTGAGCTGGAGCGTGATGTGCCTCTGTCTCTGCGCTATTTCAAGGCGGTGCGTGAGATGCGTGAAGATGATTTTATTGATGTGTTTCTCTTCTCTCTGGAGAGCTTGGTGGAGGCTGATGCGACGGGGAGCTCGTGGCTGGTGCAGCTGCGCGATCTGGTGCTAGCACCGATGCCTGAGGGGAAGGAGGCGCGCGCTCTGCGTCTGGAGGCGCAGTATCTCTATGGCTTTCTCTTGATCGAGGGGGCTCTCGATCTGGAGGGCGATACGCTGGAGCAGGGGACGGAGTATTTGCGCGCGATTGCGGGGCAGCACGCGGGGGCGAGTTTTGCGCTGGCCTTGGAGCTCTTTGACCCGTGGTTCAGGGAGCTGGAGGCGGGTGATGAGCCGCGTGTGCGTGAGGCCTGCGCCCTCTATGCTCAGGCGCAGCGTCTCGGCAGCGGTGAGGCGGTGTCGCGTCTGGCGCGCTGTTATGAGCTGCTCGGTGAGCCCCTGCGCGCGATGGATCTCTTGCAGCAGTCCGTGGATGCGGGCGGCTTGACTCGACGCTCCGATCTGCGCCAGCTTGCGGAGGTCTGCCTCACCCATGGCTTGGTGCCACGAGCTCTGGATTATTACGCGACGCTGGCAGCGCAGGGGGATGCGTGCGCTCTGGTGAAGCTCGCGGAGATGTACCAGCGTGGCGAGGTCGTGTCTCGTGATCTGGGAAAGGCGCGGGGCTACCTCGACGCGCTGGAGCGGGTGGATCGCTGGAGGGCAGTACACCTGCGCAGGGCTTGGGCTGTGGGGCAGTGAGCTAGTTTTCCCCGTGGAGAGGGGGGATGACGGAGGCTTTGTGAGATGGGGGGCTTTTGCTTTCTGTAGATCGCAGAGTATGAGGGAATGTGTTCTTGTATGAAACATATTCTATAAGTCTGGAATTGTTTTCTCGCGTGTTTTTGATATAATGCGCGAGTACAGTTCTGATGATGAAGGATTTTTTTGCAAAGTGTTTTAGTTTTACCCTGCTGCTCGCACTCGTAGGTCTCGTGCTCGGGGCTGGCTTTCTGTGGTGGTATTCAGGCTATCAGGCTGCTCCTATTCTAGCTCCTTCTAATCCGGTGTTTGATGATTTGGAGAGAGATGTCCTAGAGTACCCAGGGCTGAGGTTTGAGCATTTTTCTCTGCACAGCGAGGATGGGGTAGACATCCCCGCCGTGATTGTGCAGGCCTCTGGCCAGGTGACCCCTCAGATGAGTGAGTGGAGCGATAGGCTCGCGCCCCATTCTCTCCCTGCACTCAGGCACACGGACTATGTGCTGGTGAGTGTGGAGTGGGATCACGGGATTATCTCGGCTCTGCCACTGGCTGAGGCTATCTGTGCTGCTGGGATGACCTGTGTGCTCTGGGAGCCGCGTGGCAGGGATAATGCTCGCGAGTACTGCACGCATGGTCTGCGTGAGAAGCAAGATGTTAGCCTGCTGATTGATGCGCTCGAGCAGCGAGAGGGGCGAGAGGGGCTGGTGATTCTCGGCGTAGGGCGTGGTTTTGGCGCGTCGATGCTGCTGCAGGCGGCGGCCCATGAGCTGCGCCTGACGGCGATGGTGGCTATTGATTCCTACGCCTCCCTAGGTGAGGCCCTCCGCCGCACGATCACGGGCTCCAAGATGCTGCGTCAGGCGAAAATTTGGCTCATTGACCGACATTTGCAGCGCAAGGTGGGCTATGAGATCTTTGACGTCGCGCCAGTAGAGAGTGTGATTTCGATGAGGGGGGAGACGCCTTTGCTGCTGATGAATCTCGCGAGGCAGAGCGCGGTAGCACGGCTCGATGATGCGCTCAATCTCTACCGTCAGTCTCCCAGCGAGAGCAAGCAGGTGTGGACGCTACGCGGCAGTGAGGATGCACCAGGTGATGTGTCGCGACTCGTGAACTATCGCGAGCGCAAGGGGGACGATCTGATTGAGCAGTCACTCGAGGTGCAGCTCCAGCAGGATGAGAAATCGGCTCTCCTATCCATGATTGTATGGGTGAATGACACAATGGGGGCGCTCCTGCTTGAGCGAGAGCGTGACGTTGATATTCAAGAGCGGACGTCAGCTGTCACGGCTCGTTAAAGCTCACTTAATAGCCTTTTCTTTGAACGATAACAAGATAATTTATGTCCCAAGTAGGGACATCGCGTGTTGCACGCACCGACTAGCTATACTGAAATCATGATCGCAAATACACGAGGATGGAGGTCCGCGGGACGCTCCAAAGCGAATAATCAGAAACGTCAGGCTTATGTGACACGTGAGCCGCGTTATTTTTTGACCTTTCTTTTGGCGACAATCGCCGCCGTGGTTGTGCACTTAGGGCTCTATTACGCCTCGCCCATTCTCTTGGATTTTGATATTATTACCCGTGAGCCTGCTGAGCAGGAGGAGCTAGTCTATCGTGTCCTCACGCTGCCAGAGGAGATCAAGCAGCAGGTCGATATCACGCCTCCCGCGGAGCTCAAGGAGCTGGATATCCTCCCGACTGAGGAGGTGGAGATTGATATCCTGGACGCCGAGCTCGAGGAGCTCGTCATGGCTCCAGGTGAGACGAGACTCGCTCTGCCTGAGGTCGAGCCTGTACCCGATGAGGCGATCGAGCTCGGTATGGAGGAGGGCAGTCATGAGAAGATGGTCGAGATGGTTCAGACCGTGGCCTCGGAGAAAATGTCTCTGCCCGAGCCCACTCCTCTCAATGAGAATGTGGTGGTCGTGCAGGCTCAGGCTGCGATGAATACGCTGGATACGAGCGATCTGCTCAGCGGTGAGCTGCTCGCGCAGGTGGAAAATCAGTCTATCCTGCCTCAGGATACGCGCTCGCTTTCTGATCTGCTGCGTGTGTCGAGTCTCGGAGCTGATTCGGGTGTGGCTCGTCTCGGTGCGGATGTGCTCTTTGCCTTTGGTGATAACACGCTGCGCAATTCCGCGCGTGTGTCTCTCATCCAGCTCGCTGCTCTCATCCGCAAGAATCCCAATACGCGCTTCATTATCGAGGGGCATACGGATAGCTTTGGCTCGACGTCTCTCAATGCTCAGCTCTCGCTGCGCCGTGCCGCGGCGGTGCGTGATTGGTTGGAGAAAAACCACCTCCCTCTCTACCATGTCTATATCCGCGCCTGTGGCAATACGCGCCCCATCGCCGAGCGCGATGGCTCACGCGAGCAGCAGGCTCTCAATCGCCGCGTCGAGATTCATATGCGCCGCCTCGATGAGAAGCTGCCCCCTGACTCATTGGACTACAATGCGGTGGTGGATTTGCGCGAAGATTGATACGCGTGGGTAGGAATGAACTTTGCTGACTCTATCCATGATTCCTAGCTGTGGTACGCTTGATGATAGCTCGCTGAGCTCCTTTGAGATGCTCCCTGCGCGTGCGCGAGGGGGGGCGGGGGAGGTGCGCTACCTGATTTCTCTGGATTATGATGGGACACTGCGTGGACTCCAGCCACCCCATATCGAGTCTGCTTTCTTCGAGCTCATGGAGCAGTGGCATGGATACGGGGTGCGCTGGGGGATCAACACGGGGCGCTCACTTCGATATCTCTTGGAGGACTTCCTACTACAGAGCCGCGTGCTACCCGATTTCATCTGCACCTGTGAGCGCTATGCCTACTACACGGATGTGACGGGGGTGCTGCGCGCTTGTTTGGATTATAACCGCCGCTGCCATGCGGATCATGAGGAGCTCAGGGAGCGCTATTGTGAGCCTGTTACAGCGGCCTTTGCGCTGATGCGTGAGTTCTACCCCGCGGTGGAGTGGGCGATTGATCCGAGTGACCCCCTCTCGATTGCCACGAGTGATGCCCAGATGATGGAGCAGCTCCTGCCCTTTATCTATCATCTGCAGGGGAAGTATCCTGAGCTGGGTATGCAGCGCGCGGACCGATTTATGCGCTTCTGCGATGCGCGCTATCACAAGGGCAGTGCCCTGCGCCAGATCTGCCAGCACTGGGGTGTCGATGAGGCGCGCTGCTTTCTCATGGGGGATGGGGAGAATGATCTGGATGCCTTCCGCCTCTTTCCACGGGCGACCTGCGCTGCCCCGAGTCACGCTCATCCCGATGTGGTAGACTACGTGCGTGAGCGTGGAGGTGATGTATCGAGCCGCACCGTGCGCGAGGCACTCGGTCGCTGGAGCGTGCCCGATTTAGGAGGTAGATGAATAGGCTGCGACCAGGTCGCTGATCATTCTACTCGCGTGAACTGCTGACAAAGTGATAAAAGCAGAAATAGAGGCTTGCAATGTGCGAGACAGCTGCTATAATAAGCGACCGAGCCTTTGGGCAAATTATTAGTTTTTATATTCTATGAACGTTGAACTCATCGAAAAAGCCGCCACTGTCGTTGGTGACAACCAGCTTCTTGTCAACATCGTATCAAAGCGCGTACAGCAGCTCAGCCATGGTGCAGACCCCTATATCCCCACCACGCCAGACATGGGTAGCGGCGATATTGCCCTGACCGAAATCATCGAAGGCAAGCTGGTCTGGAGACCGCTCAGTGAAGCCGAGCTCAGTGATGACTTCGACGAAGAAGAGCAAATCAGTGTCTAAGGCACCGACCTCTTCCTCCCCTCACACGTCATTGCCTCGGCAAAGGCGTCACTGACCCAACGCCGCGCTCGTCTCCGCCTGCGCGGCTTTTCCTATCCATCCTCTTCCCAGAAATCCCTCTCATGAGCCAAAAGAAAACAAAGGGCAACAAGCTCATCGCTAGCAACAAGAAAGCAGGACGCGACTACGAAATCATCTCCAAGCACGAGTGCGGCATCGAGCTGCGCGGCA
>CAYJLP010000140.1:0-1100 GCA_964371115.1 uncultured Akkermansia sp.
CTTATTTCATTTATCACTTGTAATAAGCCTATTCTGATTTATTCAGTGGACATTACCTGTGTCAGCGAGGCGTCAGAGCTGGATGCCTCCATCGTCAGATTGATACCGTTGACCGAGTTGATAATGGCAAAGCCGTGCGATTTGTTGCCTGCGTCATCAAGGACGACGGCTTCGATCTTCGCGCCAGCCTCGACGCGTATCGTGGCTTCACCGCTTGATTCAATAGCAATGGCGATGTGCGAGGCACCCTGCCGCGTCTCCACCTTGATCGAACCGCCCAGAGCCTGATCGACAAAGACGGTGGACTCATAGCCAAGCTTCACACCTATCGTCTGCCCCCAATCGCGGCTCACGGAGAGATCTAGCTTGCTCCAATCGACATTGAAGCCTTGTGAATCTTTGGTGTCCGCATTATACAGAGCGACGGAGTCCATGCCTGATGCCTCATGCTTGTCGAGGTAGCCGTAGCTCACACCAGCATTTTCTAGTGTATTGATGCTGACGCTGCCTGAGACATCAATTGTATCAGTGACAGAATCAATCTGGATGCCGATGGCCTGCACCTTGCTCTCGGATTCGATCGAGCCGGTGAAGGCAACTCCAGCTGTCCCATCAAGGTACAATCCTCGCGCGACACCCAATTGGGTCTTGGCCGTGATCGTGCTGCTGATGGTGTCGACTTGTGATCCACCCAAGAAGATACCGACAGCCTCGCCCTCCGTATTGGTCGCCGAGATACGCCCTGTGATATTGCCTAGCTCAGACCTCGAAGATAAGATCGCGGTGGCACGGCCTTCTCCTGTGATGGCCGCGCTGTAATCACCTGTAATATCAGTTGTTATATTTTCCTGATAGAAAAGAACTCCTGTTGCTTCGCCAACGACGCGCTCGACGCTGAAGTCCGCCTTGGTCCAATCGACGACAAAGCCCCCCGAGCCCTTGGTCTCGGCATTGTAGAGCCCCACAGAGGCTCCTTCAAAAGTCGTGGCCTTGCCATAGCCATAGCTCGCGCCGTCTTGTGTGCCTTCGTTCTTGAGGATGATGCTACCGGAGAACTCCATGCTGGTCGTACCGCCGGAATACCCCGTGTTCTGGATGGC
>CAYJLP010000140.1:1200-5940 GCA_964371115.1 uncultured Akkermansia sp.
GGCGACGAGCGCACCGAGGCCTACTGTGATGGAGAATACACGCGCCGTGAGAGAGTGACGCTGGGAGAGCTGTCTAACGAGACCCAACAATTGTTTAGTGATTTTCATATGCTTTATTGGTGAAATGAAGAAAGTTAGTTTCAACTAATTTCAAAACGCGCCAATGTTAGCTACGTCTAATAACCTTGTCAAGCAATTTCCATCTTTTATACACAATTATCACCAAATTACACTCTACTCATTCATCATAAACAAGAAACAGCACACTTCGTCTTTATTAAAGCGTGCCGTTTGATGAGTTCTACGAAAGCTGCGCGCCTATGACACGGCAATATCGCGTGTATTCAGCGCGGCGAGACCCATGGTAGAGGCGTTGTGGAGGAAGGCAGTCAGGGTAGGATCTATCCCACCGAGTCCCAAGGCGAGCAGTCCTGAGTTGAACCCTATGGTGAACTTGAAGTTACGCTGCACCTTCTCCGAGAGTGCGACGCTGACCTGACGGAGGTAGATGAGCTCGTCGAGATGTCCATTCGTAATGACCACATCGGCGACCTCGCGAGCGATGTCGCTAGAATCCTTCAGTGCGACGGAGACATGTGCTTTGGCGAGAGCGGGCGCGTCATTCACACCGTCGCCGACCATGATGACCTGCGCGCCTTCCGCGCGCAGCTTGTCGACGAGATCCGCCTTGTCCTGCGGGAGTACCTCGGCGTAGATCTCATCAATGGCGAGCATCGCACCGATGCTCTCAGCGGTCTTGCGATTGTCACCCGTCAGCATGATGACACGCTGGATGCCCAGGGCGCGCAGCTGCTGGATGGTCTCAGCCGCCTCAGCGCGTGGGGGATCCTCTATGCAGATGACACCGAGCAGCTGATCGTCCTGCGCGAGGTAGATGGGGGAGTAGGCCGCGATCTGCGGCGCTAGCGCATCAAGGACGGCTGACTCCACAGCCACACCCTCATCCTCAAGGATGTAGTGACGGCTGCCGAGCACAGTCTTCTTGCCCTCATAGGTCGCGCAGATACCGTGAGCGACGATGTACTCGACCTCCGTGTGTCGCTCCTCGTGCTGGAGCTCACGCATCTGGGCTTCCTTCACGATGGCATTGGCGACACTATGGGGGAAATGCTCCTCAAGGCAGGCGGCGATGCGCAGCACCTCGTCCTCGGGGAGTCCCTCGTGCAGGGAGATGACGCGGGCGACGCTGGGGCTCGCCGAGGTGAGCGTGCCCGTCTTGTCAAAGATGATAGTGTCGGCATGCGCGACGCTATCGAGGTATTTCCCGCCTTTCACGAGGATGTGACGCTCGGCGCACTGGCGCATGGCGGAGATGACGGTGATAGGAGTGACGATCTTCATGGCGCAAGAGTAGTCCACCATGAGCACGGAGAGTGCCTTGTGGATGTCACGGGTGAGCAGATAGATGACGCCGAAGAGGGCGAAATTGTAGGGCACGAGCTTGTCGGCGACGCGCTCCATCTTGCTCTGAGTGAGCGATTTCTGCTCCTCGCCTTCTTCGATCATCTGGAGGATCTGCGCGATGCGCGTCTCTTGGGACTTGCTGCTGACCTCGACGACGATCATGCCCTCCTCGAGGACGGTGCCGGCGAAGACGCTCTTGCCCACGCTCTTGAAGGCGGCGATGGCTTCACCCGTCATGCTGGCCTCATTGATGAGTGCCTCGCCCTCCACGATACGGCCATCGACGGGGATGAGGTGCCCCATCTGGATGCGGATGCGATCGCCACGCTCGATGTCGACGAGCGGGACGAGGATGTCGACATCATCGCTGACGAGCCAGACCTTGTCCACATTGATGGCAAGCGACTTCGTCAGAATATTTTTCGCGCGATAGCGCGTGTAGTTCGAGATATGCTCCGAGAGGGTGAGCAGGAGCATAACGGAGGAGGCTCCCTTCACCGAGCCATGCCAGAGTGAGGCGGCGATGGCCGCGCCGTCGAGGACATCGACGTTGATGTCCTTTTTCCAGATGTAGCGCAGCGCGCGGCGGATGTAGCGGATGGAGCGTAGGATGACGAGGCCTCGGAAGAGGCTAAAGGGGAGGAACCAGTCGGTGGCGCATTTCTTGATCGCCAGCTCCATGAGCGTGCATTGGAACTGCGCCTTGGCCTCCTGCTGCACCTGCTCGCTGCTGGGGGCGCAGAGAGGGATGTCCTCGCGCTGGATGTCGCGCAGCTGCTGGAGGATCTCCTCTCTCTGGCAGGGGGATGTGTAGTGGACGAGGATGCTGCCATTGATATGATTAGACGTGACCTCGCGCACGCCCTCGTGCTTCTCCAGCAGGCAGCAGATGCCGTAGCCCTGCTCCGCGCTCAGGATGTGCGCGCCGTAGCGCACGCGTAGACGTCCAGGTCTATCGTAGACAACACGGTACCTCATCACTGGGCTTCTTTGGAGCTGTCGTTTTTGGCGATGACCTTGTTCTTGGCATCCACGTAGATGTCTTCGGCTTCTTCGCGCATGTTGTGGAGACCTGCTTTGGCTTCATCATAGAGCTGCATCGCCTTGGCAAGTCCGTTGACGCAGAGGCTGCGGGCGGCTTGGGATTCGACGATTTTCTTGCCTGCGATCGTGCTGGCGACACCGCCGATGAAGAAGAGGGCTTTTTTGGTCAAGAGTATTTTTAACATGGTATTGAAATAGTTTAATGATTAGAATAAGCTGGAGAAATGATAGCAAAATCTCACCCTTTGTCAAGATGAGATTGTGTATATCTCCATCAAGTAGAAGAGTTAGCATCAGCTAAACGCAAAAGATCAGCACACCATCAAGGGGATGCTGATCTCGGTGGGGGGGTGTAGTTTTTTAGGAGAATTCTAATTTTGAGAACTACCTGCACTCTCCTGCATGAACAGGGTGCGGCAGGGATAGGGGATGTTGATGCCGTGCTGGGCAAAGGTCTCGAGGATGGCGGTAGCGAAGAGGAAGCGTACGTTGTGGTAGTCCTCTGTCTTGCACCATGCGCCAAGGTGGAGATCCAGTGAGCTCTCGCCGAAGCCGGAGAAGAGCAGCACGGGGGCGGGATCGACGACAAGCAGGGGTTGGCTCTTGACGACCTCTATGAGTACTTCGCGTACTTTCGTGAGATCACTGCCGTAGTCGACACCAATGGCAAAGTCGCAGCGGCGCAGCTCGTCTCCCGTGATATTCGTCATGGGGGATTGGATGAGCGTGCTGTTGGGGATGCGGACGAGCGAGTTGTCCACCTTGCGCAGCCAGACGGCGAGCAGCTTGATGCTCTCGACCGAGCCTGCGTCGGAGCCTACGCTGATGTAGTCGCCGATCTTGACCTTCTTTTCCGAGATGATAAAGAGACCGCTGATGACATTGCTCAGCGCGGTCTGCGAGGCAAAGCCTATCGCCATACCCAGTACCCCAGCGGCACCGAGGATGCTGGTGATATTCACCCCTACGAGGCTGAGTGCCTGCGCAATCATGATGAACCAGATGACGGTGGCGGCGGTGGGGCGCAGGATGGAGAGGACGGGACCGGGCATGCGACCTGTTTTCTCCACGCCATCGAGGAGGCGGCTGGCGATTTTACTAAAAAACCAACCGAGGACGAGGAAGGCGATAAAGCTCACCCACTTGAACACGATGGAGCTCGTGTTGATCCAAGCGGTGAGTTCTTGGTATATTTCTTGCATAGGACTGTGATGATAGCATAGTTGTTAGCCGTCATCCAGCCTAATTTAACAAGCTAAATATTAACAGTTTTTCACTAATAAATGGGATAACGCTAGGGAGACAAGGAGCCAAGCGAAATAAGAAACGCTGTCATGTTGATCGAAAAACTTCGCTTTGCGCCACGCCATCCGCCCAATAAATGACTTGCCAATGATAGCCTCTATGATAAACTAGTCAGCATCACTAGCACTTGCTTATTTAGTATTAATTCAGTTAATCATCTGTCAGGTAAAGAGAAACACACTAGGGGATCATGCAAAAGACGTGCTGTGTCGCTCATTTTCGAAATCTACAATTTCCTGAACTAATTTTGCAAGGTTCCCACCAGTCTCCCATCATAAAAATCCCCTCCCATGAACATCACCCCCCTCTTCACCCCCTGCCTCGATCCCCACTTCGTCGCCCCAGCCCTTTGGAACAGAGCCTACCAAGCTCTCGTTGCCGAGACTCCCGACGCCAGCCCCATCGAGCTCGCCCTCACGCGCCTCGACGGCACCTGCTTCCGCTGGCCCAGCAAGCTACTCCCCCATGTGGGCGACAACATCGCGCTGAACAATCTCTACGTCGAGCGTAGCATCAAATTCCTCCTCCTCATGAAAGGCGGCTGCACCATCACCATCTACGGAGCCCCAGAGGTCGCCGGGATGCTGGCGCAGACCTATTGTGCAGGCGGTGCGCGCGCGTTTGAATGGAACTTCATCGGTGAGCGCATGTTTGGACAGGCTATCAAGATTGAGACCGTCGATTGCCCCTGCAAGCTGCCAGCCGCAAGCAGCGGCTCCATGCCCCTCGGGCGCAATCTCGAGGGCAACCGCATCGGCTTCGACCTCGGTGGCTCCGATCGCAAATGCGCCGCCGTCGTGAACGGTGAAGTCACCTTCTCAGAAGAAGTCGTCTGGGATCCCTATCATCAGAAAGACCCCCAGTACCACGTCGAAGGCGTGGAGGATTCGCTGCTGCGCGCGGCAAAGCACCTACCTCAGGTGGATGCCATCGGCGGCTCGGCAGCGGGCGTCTATGTGAACAGTG
>CAYJLP010000140.1:5950-7112 GCA_964371115.1 uncultured Akkermansia sp.
CCGCGTCGGCTCGCTCTTCCGCGGCATCTCGGAGGAGAACTTTGACCATGTCATCCGCCCCATGTTCGCGACACTCAAGGCGCGCTGGAGCGAGCGCATGGGCAGGGAAGTCCCCTTCGAAGTCGTCAATGACGGTGAGGTCACGGCACTCGCCGGAGCCATGTCGATGAATGACAACGCCGTGCTCGGCATCGCCATGGGCACCTCCCTCGCCGCAGGCTACGTGGATGGGGCGGGACACATCACGCCATGGATCAATGAGCTCTGCTTTGCCCCCGTCGACTATCAGCAAGACGCGGGTATAGACGAGTGGTCTGGTGACAAGGGGTTGGGCGCGACCTACTTCTCCCAGCAGGGGGTGGCACGCCTTGCGCCGCGTGCGGGCTTCGACTTTGGCACTATGCCCTACCCTGAGCAGCTCAAGCTCGTGCAGCAAGCCATGGAGCAGGGCGATGAGCGCGCGCGCCAGATCTATGAGACCATGGGCATCGAGTTCGGCTACACCATTGCTCATTTCGCGAGTTATTACGACATACGCAACCTCCTCTTCCTCGGTCGCGTCGCCACAGGACAAGGGGGGCAGATCATCATCGACAAGGCACAGGAAGTCCTCGCAGGAGAGTTCCCCGAGCTCAGCATCACGCTCTGCGTCCCTGATGAGAAGATGAAGCGTCACGGTCAGGCCGTCGCCGCCGCCTCGCTGCCCAAGCTCGTGTAGCGCGCAACTACACAGCGATTACATACACATACCACAACACCCAGCGATGCCATGCGTCGCTGGGTGTTTGCATCACTAGGTGCTGCTTAGTCTCCTAGCTCTTGGGACCCAAGATATCATCGATAGACGCAAAGAAGCTCGCACAATCCTCCTCGCTCGCAGGGGCATTCATCAGCGCGTCGTAGTCGACGAAGTCAAAGCAGGAATCGGGGATCTCCTTGATAAAGCTCGATGGCGCGCAGCGCTCTTCCTTCCCATACTTGATGCGCTTTGCGCAGTAGGTCATGGTCAGCTGCTCGCGCGCACGCGTGATAGCGACGTAGAAGAGGCGTCGCTCCTCGTCCAACGTGCCCTCATCCACGGAGCGAGAGTGCGGGACGAGCCCCTCCTCGATGCCGATGAGGTAGACGTAGGGGAACTCCAGCCCCTTTGCCGCGTGCATGG
>CAYJLP010000141.1:0-312 GCA_964371115.1 uncultured Akkermansia sp.
GCTAGTAAGATGATGATACTGAGGCTGGCGAAGATGGCCAGTTTTAGCAGATTATTGCCACTGGTGTTGGGCTTTGATCTGTGACCGGAGGAGGAGGATCTGCGTGAGCTGCTACCATGGCTGCGGTGCCTTCTGCGCTGGCGCGGCGGTGTTGCAAGAATGCCAGTAGCCATGGCGTCTTCTTGAGTCTCCGCGACGAATGATTCTTCATAGTCGATAGGAGAGCTGTTTACCACTACCTGCTCTTTGCTCTGAGGTTCGAGCTTAGGAGCTGCCTTGATCGTACTAGGAGCAGGTGTAGGTGTTGGTGTG
>CAYJLP010000141.1:322-7002 GCA_964371115.1 uncultured Akkermansia sp.
CGGTCTTGGCACTCGGCGGTGGGGTTGGGGGGGGGGGGGGGGGCGCGGGGGGGGCGGGGGGGGCTTCTGCTTCGCGTATCTCCCTGACGGGAGTGATGTCATCTTCGGTTGCTAGCTTGTTGAGGTCAACGTTCTCAAGAAAGTCTAGGAGCTGATGATCTACTTTTGGCTCAGCTTCACCGATTGTTTCTTTTGCTTGTTTTTCCATGTTGGTGTATGATGGCTATAGATTAGCGTTAAGATCGTTTATCCATTCTGATATGTTCAGATAGCGCTTCTCTATGGTAGGGGAGAGAGCCTTGTCGATGGATTTTAAAAAGTTTGGATGGTAGATCTCCTGCAGATGGGGCATAGCTGCGAGTGGATCTACGGTATCAAAGAGTAGTCTCTGCTTGCTCGCGGGCAGGCACTGCCCCGTCAGCACGAAGTATAAAGTAGCGCCGAGTGCGTAGATGTCGGTCCAAGGTCCCATGTTTCCGCCCGGTTCGCCCTGCTCACTAGGGCTGAATCCCTGAGACTCGATGACATTTGCATCGAGGTCACCATACTCGTCTCTAGCTGCTCCGAAATCGATGAGCATGGGCCGACCTTGGCGCGTTACGAGGATGTTATCTGGCTTGATATCACGGTGGAGTAGATTACGCTGGTGGAGATAATCAAGAGCATCCAGTATGCGAATGAGAGTGCCGTATAAGGCATCCTGAGGGATGCTCATGTTGTGATCAGCATAGTCCTTCGCGACTTCACCCAGATTTTTACCATCGATATACTCGGTGACATAGTAAGCTGTGCCATGCGCCTCGAAGTAAGAATACACCTTTGCGATATTAAGATGGTCTAGAGTCGCGAGAAGTCTGACTTCACGTAGGAAGTTCGTCAGAGCCCATTCGTAGATATCGTTTTTATCAGGATCGCTGAGGCGAACGCGTAGATTGTTGCTCTCGCGGTAGCAAAGCGAATCGGGAAAATTCTCTTTAATAACGACTGGGCGATTCAGTAGATCCTCCACTGCAAGATAAGTGATACCGAAGCCGCCTGCGCCAAGCGTGCGGTGTATCTTGTAGTTACGAAGACGAAAACCATCGGGGAGCTCCTTCGGGGCGATATCTATCTCGATCTTCTCCTCTGGTGCCTGCTTACTAACAGACTCTAAGATATTATCCATGAGGCCGCTTTTCGGCTCGAGGGCATTGCTTTCGGATGATGTGAGCATAAGTGAAAAATGAGATGAGCTTAATGAGGCCACGCGACGTGGCTATTATCCTTCTTGTAGATAGGCATCTGAGCCTTGCGTTTCTTGAGCGCGCTTGTGAGCAGCTGAGCCATCTGCTTTGTCTTCTGAGGATTTTTACTCGCGAGATCGTTTGACTCATGGATATCATCGGCGAGATTGAATAGCATCGACTTCTCTGTAGCGTGATCGTAAATCAGCTTCCAGTCACCTAGGACGATGGCAGAGCGCACACCATAGCCTTGCCCACTCGCTGCACCTTCTCCCCACATATTAGGCATGTGGAAGATGAGCGGGCGCTGGTTATTTTTCGCATTCATTCCTTGAAGAGTAGGAATGAGGCTGATGCCGTCTGCATTCTTCGCTGGTTTTTTCACGATTTCCAGCAGGGTGGGGTAGAAATCCTCGATGATGATAGGCATGTCGCTTGAGCTAGACTCTTTTACAACACCTGGCCATTTCACGATGGCAGGGACACGGATGCCACCTTCGTACAGCGACCCCTTTCCATAGCTGAGAGGGTAATTAGCATTCTGTAAGCGACCACTGATGGCTAAGCCTCCATTGTCAGAGACGAAGACGATCACGGTGTTCTTCTCAAGATTATTCTCCTTGAGCCAAGACATGAGATCACCCAGACTCTTATCCATGCCCTCGATGAGGGTCGCATAATTACGCTCCCTGAGATTCCAGGGCTTTCCATCAGCTGGGTGTATGCCCACACTTGGCTCAGGGTAATTCTTCATAAAGCGCACATCATTCGCCCTCTCATCAAGTGGGCTGTGGATGGCGTAGTGACTCATATAGAGGTAGAATGGCTTCCCGCCTGCTTGGGGCTTCAGCTCATTGAGAAGATCGAGAGCCTCGAGGGTGAGTGCTTCGGTGACAAAGGTGTTTTCCTTCTTGTACTTCTCTATATTGCGTAAGCCTGTGATCTGGAATTGCCCCTTGCCGTAGCTGTTCTTTCCTCTGTAGTCGGCGATGCCGCCTGTCTCCTTACCTGCGATGTTGTAGTCGAAGCCTAGATTGCGAGGATTCGCACCCGGCGTGCCCTTTGTACCCCAGTGCCCCTTGCCGCAATGTATCGTGATGTAGCCTGCGTCATTAATAGTCTGCACGAGTGTCTTAGATGGAGCGCTTAAGTAGGGCATCTTCATATCGTAGCTCACGGACTCCTCGGTGATGGGGGACTTTGTTTTCCCTGAGCTTCTCGTGCCGCGGGGCTGCAGTCCATTGACATTCCACTCTGGTGCTTGCAGCGTCGGGTGAGGAGTGTCCACGCTCTTGTCCGCATTCAGTGTCCAGTTTGTGACACGGTGACGCGATGCATTCATTCCAGTCATGAGGCTGTCGCGCTTCGGTGTCGACACTGTGCAGGCATACGCACGTGTGAACATCATTCCCTGC
Organism: uncultured Akkermansia sp.; assembly: GCA_964371115.1. Classification (GTDB taxonomy): domain Bacteria; phylum Verrucomicrobiota; class Verrucomicrobiia; order Verrucomicrobiales; family Akkermansiaceae; genus Akkermansia. Next base: position 2,961 of record CAYJLP010000141.1, read on the forward strand.
TCCGCTAGCGCCTCCATGTGGGGCGTGCGGTAGCGCTTGTTTAAGAATGTTTCCTTCGCATTTCCTTTTGTATCACGCCAGAAAGCAAGACTTGTATCCTGCCATCCCATATCATCGACGATGAAGAAGATGATATTAGGCTTCTCTTCATTATGCGAAAAATCGGCATAAAGCGGAGCAGCCAAGCCTGTAGCAAGGAGAGGTAGAGCGAGGAGCTGATGCGTATACTGTGGACTCATTCTTTCTGATATGCTAGCAGCTAAAGCCTAATCTGTCGAGAAAAAACCGTGTCGCGTACTCCCAATTTATTCTGATGAAAGTCGCCTCATTCTCCGCTGAAATATCGCAATTCTTTTTCTGCCACACGCATCGAAGGATGCGAGATAGAGTAAGCTGATTAGTACAGGGATAATTTCCAATAAAAGCCTCTTGGGAAGTTCTCGCAATTCGTTTTCTGCAAAAGTGAATAAGAAAAGTCGTCATACAGCGCGCCTCACTCGGTCTTTTTCGCGTATTTTTACCCTTTTTTCGTCGAATAAGCCATTATGCTCCGTCGAAAATGAAAAAATACGCAGAAAAATCCCTTCGCGATTTCGCGCTGCGAATTACGAGAACTCCCCTCTTGAAATCAAAAAAAATACCCGAAAGAGAAAAAAAGACTTGATCCTCGGAAAAAACTCGCTATAATTTCCTCGCACGATGCAATGCGGGTGTAGCTCAGTGGTAGAGCGCAACCTTGCCAAGGTTGATGTCGTGGGTTCGAATCCCATCACCCGCTCTCTTAAGAAAAAGTAATCAGACGGAAAATCCGCGAAAAACGCGGGTGTAGCTCAGTGGTAGAGCGCAACCTTGCCAAGGTTGATGTCGTGGGTTCGAATCCCATCACCCGCTCTCTTAAGAAAAAGTAATCAGACGGAAAATCCGCGAAAAACGCGGGTGTAGCTCAGTGGTAGAGCGCAACCTTGCCAAGGTTGATGTCGTGGGTTCGAATCCCATCACCCGCTCTGTTGGAAGAGAGGAGCTCAGCTTGATCGCTGAGTTTTATTGTTGTCTGCTGACATGGAGCACGAAAGACCTTGACTCGTGAGCCGCAAATTGCTAAATTCTACCATGTTTTTTTGCCGATATCTTTTGCTAGGAGTGGCGTCGCTGTCCTTGTTGCAAGCCCGCGAGATCGGGAGGGTCCATAGATGGAAGTTCACCCCATCGTGGGAGGTGCGCAAGGGAAAGGAGCTGAGAGTCACGCTGCCTCATACGTGGAATCAGGATGCGCTGAGTGGCAAGCTAGATTATTTCCGCGGCATCGGTGATTATGAGGTACTGTTGCCTGTGACCAATTATATGGAGGGCAAGAGGCTCTACTTGAGATTCAAAGGGGCGAATTCGGTCGCGAATGTGTTTGTGAATGGTCGCCATGTCACCGAGCACCGAGGCGGCTACACGGCCTTTGCCGTTGATCTGACCGACGTGGTCGCCTATGGGCATAAGAATGGAATCACCGTGCGCGTGAGCAATGCACCGACGCTGGATGTGATGCCGCTGCTGGGGGATTTTAATATGTATGGGGGGCTCTACAGGGAGGTGGAGTTCATCATCCTCGATCCACTGCATATTTCTCTTGATGATCATGGGTCCAAAGGGGTCTATGTCTCGCAGAAGACGACACGCGAGCTGGCGCAGCTCGATACGACAGTCAAGCTGAGCGCGGATGCGACGGTGCAGCTGCGTCTCTACGATGCAGATAAAAAACTCGTCGCCGAGGCGCGCGCCGAGGGCAAGGACAAGCAGGCGCAGCTACAGCTCTCCGTCCAGCAGCCGCGCCTCTGGAACGGGCGTCGCGATCCCTACCTCTACACGCTTGAGACGCAGGTGCTTGACAAGCAAGGCCGCGTCACCGACACGCATAGCGAGCAGATAGGGCTGCGCTACTTTCATGTCGATGCGCAGAAGGGGTTCTTCCTCAATGGGGAGCATCTCCCACTGCGCGGCGTCTGCCGTCATCAGGACTGGGCGGGCGTGGCAAATGCTCTCCAGCCACATCATCATGACAAGGACATGGAGCTGATGCGCGAGATGGGAGTCAACGCGATACGCCTCGCGCACTACCCGCATGACAAGTACGTCTACGAGCTCTGCGATCGCTATGGAATGATCGTCTGGGCGGAGATCCCCTTCATCGGCCCTGGGGGCTATAGGGCGAAGGGATTTGTCGATCAAGTCAGCTTTCGTGAGAATGGCAAGCAGCAGCTCCGCGAGCTGATACGGCAGAACTACAACCATCCTTCCATCTGCTTCTGGGGGATTTTTAACGAGCTCAAGACGCAGGGAGACAACCCCATCCCCTACCTCAAGCAGCTCCAAGAGCTGGCGAAAAAGGAGGATCCCTCACGCCTGACGGTGAGCGCGAGTAATATGGAGGGTCCCATCAACATGGTCACCGACCTCTGCGCGTGGAACAAGTACTATGGCTGGTACGGCGGCGATGCCTCAGATATTGGTGCTTGGGCAGATCATGCGCATGCGCAGATGCCTCAGCGTCCCATCGGTATCAGTGAATATGGAGCGGGTGGGAGTGTGCGCCATCAGCAGCAGCAGCTCAAGAAGCCGGTGGCGGATTCCTATTGGCATCCTGAGAATTGGCAGACGCATTTTCACGAGGAGCATTGGAAGGCGATAGACCAGCGCCCCTTTATCTGGGGGAGCTTTGTGTGGAATATGTTCGACTTTGGCGCGGCGCATCGCAGGGAGGGCGAGGTGAAGGGCATCAACGACAAGGGGCTCGTCACCTTCGACCGCCAGCAGAAGAAGGACGCCTTCTATTTCTACAAGGCGAATTGGAACAAGCAAGATCCCTTTGTCTATCTGGCGAACCGCCGCCTCACCCAGTATACGCAGCCCGACATCACGATCAAGGCCTATAGCAACTGCCCCGTGCTGGAGCTGCTCGTCAATGGGCAGTCGCAGGGCAAGTGCCAGCCCTCCTACGGCACGAGCCTCTGGCCGGTGAAGCTCCAGAGCGGGGTGAACCGCATCGAACTGCGCGATGCGTCGGGGCAACACCGCGACGCCATGGAGCTCACGCTGGCTCCGTGAGAAGTCACAAAAAGAAGTTCACAAAAAAACCTCTGAGCGGTGAAGCTCAGAGGTTTTTTTGAAGGGGACTTTTTCTCGTGACGCAATTTCATGTATTTGCTTATTGAGAATCACGAGAATTTAGAAATCCTCAGAAGAGTTCGAAAGCAATCTGTTAGCGGCGCAGCTTGTCTTCGCGGCGGTCGATCTGCTCGTCGATGGCGTCGAGCTTGTCATCGAGTTTCGCTCATCCTCGAGCTGCTCAAGCTTCTGGCGGCTGTTCTCTGATTGAGCGCGTTGTTGGATCTGGTTGGCTTGCTACTCGATGCGGACTAGGTCTTGCTTGATGTTGTCGAGTGATGCGGCTTGGCTTATGCCTGTCAGGGCTGTAAGCGCGATGGCGGTGGTGATGGGGGATAGAGTCATGCTGGGTTATGATAATTATATAGATAGAATCGTTCAAAATATTTTCTTCTTTTGTTCTGAGTATGCGGTTCAAGCTTTTATTATTTTGGCTATAAATAATATAGCAAAATAGAGCGAGTACCCATACTTGGAACTATAATATCAAATCTTCCTTTTGTTGAATGAAAAATAAGATTTTTCATTCAACAAAAGGAAGTAGATGCTCTTAACTTGATTAGATAGAGACTGTCAAGGAGTAATTCGTACAATCTGCGATTGAGCAGATTGAGACGAAGCAAGTGAGAGACACTTCTCGAACGATCCTGCAAAGCAGGATGCTGAGGATGTCCCCGAAGGGGCAGTCGCGTAGCGGCTATCCTCCTCATTCAGCTACGCTGAACCCTCCGAGGGGTATCACGGACTTTCGTCGTCTCAAATTGCATGCAATTTGTGCCGGATTGCGACTTGATGGGCTCTAGCTAATCAAGTACGCAGACCGTGTTTCCTTCATTAAGGGGGCTTCTCTTATATTGAAGTTTGATAAAATCTTGGAGAGCGGTTATAC
>CAYJLP010000142.1:0-4662 GCA_964371115.1 uncultured Akkermansia sp.
ATGAGAATTTGTGGCGTTTGGGTGCACATAGCGAGCTATGTAAGCCCAAAAAGCCGCAAATTCTCGCCAAAATGCTACAAAAGGCGTGCTGTGGCACTCATTTTTGAAATCTGCAATTTCTGAAAACTAATTTTGCAAGGTCCCCTTTTGATTACTCAAGTATCATAAAGGCTAAAAAGAGCCACCCTGATCACACTTTCCGAAGACCGCGTTTCAATAGCAGTACAGAAAGATCAGGGTGGCTCGAATCTGTCAAGCGCTCGCCAGCACATCAGGAGAGATGCTGCGAAACGAGCGCATGATGAGCTGAGGCGTGTCTTATTTCATATCGAGCTTGAAGTAGACATCCTTCTTCTCACCCGCTGAGTCGAGGCGCAGGTAGAATCCCTCGATCTTCTCACGGAGAGGCGGCGAGAGTTCATCTTGCAGGAGCTTGCCGCGCCACATAAAGCGTGCGCCGCTCATGGCAGGAGCCGCAGGAGCATTCTCGCCAGCCACGAGTGCCTCCACCGTCTCTCTATCCCCACCAAAGACTAGCAGCTTGTTGCCTGCACGGAAATAAATCCCTTCCTCTGCTGTATTGCTAGCATATTGTGATAGGCCCTCTACGACTTCTTTTCTCTCTTTATCGCTGCAGTTGAAAGCCCGAGTCACCGTATCTACAGCTGCGTGAAAGTCGCTCGTGAGTTGTGCCTTATCCTTGATGCCTGCAAAGGCGCCTACCAAGGCTCTTGTAGATTGAGCGTCCTCGCCTTCTTGGGGTGTCTGCGCTTTCGCAAACAGACCCACATTACCCGCCATGGAGGGGAGAAGCTTGAGCACGCTCTGGGTGGCATTTTTATACTTCACGAGCTTCTCTGCCTGAGAGGGAACTGGGGTATCTGAAGCGTAGAATTCCGCTCGGAAATCATCCATAGCATCCAGAAACACGATCATGATCGCGAGCGGGATTTCGGCGAGAGCCGCGCTCTGCTCCTCAGGGAGAGGGGATAACTCGCCATACACCGCGATGTCGGGACGCGAGGCTAGCTGAGCTCCGAGGGGAGGCGCGCTCGCTAGCTGGTAATTGCTCATGGCTGTGTGGAGCTTCCCATAGATATCGCCATCCTGCGTCCAGAGCTGCATGCCGATGCCCTCTGTGAACTGCGGCAGCAGACGCTGTAGAGAGTCAATGAGCCTCTCGAGACAATAACTGCCTACAAGCTTATCGTCTCCCTTCGAGAATAGCTGCGCCTCCTTCAACGCTTGGAAGTTCAGAGAGGAGACGGTCTGCGTCACACTCGCATCCAGCCAGAGATGCGCCTTCACCGCGCGTGGCACCGTGATGGCGTCTGCTGCCATCTTCGCGCCTCCGCTCTTGAGCGCATCCAGAGCCTCAGTCCCTGTCCCCAGCACCACGACGAGCTTGTCCGCATCGACCAGGTGGAAGAACAGAGTAGGTGTGCCTTGGAGCTTCTCCTGAAAGAGATTCTTGTAGGAAGCGGGGAGAGCCGATACATCAAGCTCATAGCCCGGTGTCCCATTCACAACGATGCTCTTCAGAAAGGGAGGAGGCGTGGCATTCAGAAAATCCGTCATCTGCTCACCTAGCGGTTGGGTGAACTGGAGGGAGAGGTAGGCAGGCTTCACGGAGAAAGCGGGCGCAGCTTTCAGCTGCTTTGCCCACTCTGCGAGGATTGGCACTAGCTGCTGCTTGTCCTTCTCGACTGCTTCCTCATAGTGCTTGATCCGTCTCTTCGTGTTCTCGTCCTCTTGTTTCGCTTTTTCGCTCCGGGCATCATAAAGCTCTCTTTCGCGTTTGAGGGCTCTTTCATGCCATTGAATAGTCTCTTGCTCTCTATTGATAAGCGAATTCAGGCTAAGGAGTGGAATATAGTCGATGAGCTGACTGAGATTCCCCTTGGTGCTGACGAGGGTCGCAGCCTCGAGAGGGATAGCTCCACCAGGGGCAGCAAGAAGCTGGGCGAGGGCTGGCAGCTCGCGTACATCGGCGATGAGCTCATAATCACCCGCTGGGATCTGGGCGCGTGTGCTATAGATCTCCTGCGCGGGTGCGGTCTGCATCTCGCGTGCAGGGCTAGGGAGAGCGGTAAAAATGGATGGTGCATCCTGCGTCTGAGCTGCCAGTGGCGACATCATCAGCGCGGAGAGTAGTAGTGCGTTGCTTTTCATAAGATGACACATTAGCATTCATTTCCTTGCTTGCGCAAGTACAAATTGTGTCAAAATCGTAATACACAGCCTGACGAAAAATATACATAGCAAAGCATCGCGTTTTAAGCTCATGGCAGGCAAGCGGCGCAGAAACGACAAAAAAACCTCACATCTTTGGAGATATGAGGTTTTCCTTGCTTGACGGAAAGAGTGGGATTCGAACCCACGGTGATATCACTACCACGCTCGATTTCGAGTCGAGTGCCTTAGACCAACTCAGCCATCTTTCCTTGTGCCGTCCTGATAGATCAGGCGCGGTCATTGTCGCTGATGGAGAGGAGAAAGTCAAGTTTTTTCTGCTTGCGACTAGAACAATGTTACGATACGACCTGTACTCAGAGAAATCTCACTGTCGCGTGGCAAAAAAATTCTACTCAACTTGCTCCGCATGATTATCTGCAAGGAGGCTGTCTTTGCCATCTAACAAGAACTCGTTTCTAACTTTTCCCCTTGACCATGCACACGTGGTTGACGTAACATCATGGGATGATAAAACATCACTTTACACACTATGTCTCACCTTTGCCTCTCTGGGCGGCGTGAGCCACGCCGCAGAATCAGAGCTTCCCGCCTCGGGCAAGACGAGGACTAGTATTCTCTACCGCATCTACGATACCCAGCTCACGCCCCTGCAACAGCAATGGGAAGATGCGATCAAGAAGCGCGCCTTTGAGCCCCCCTTCTGGAATGAGCAGCGCACTCGCGCCATCGCCTACATGCGCCTGCGCGAGAGCCCCGAGGTGGTCGTGCACCAGTTCTACTTCTACCGCCTCAACAAGGGGGGCTGGATGGAACTCTATGGGCTCCATGAGCTCATCACTGATCGCCTCATCATGGCCAACAACATCACGGTGCTCGAAGAGGATGCTCTGATCTCGTTCTGGGATATCACTGCTGACAACAGGCTCTCCGTGACGCTGCGTTTCCCCCTCGCCGACAAACACACGTCGAGCCGCCAGATGAAGGGCAAGAGTGCATCTGACACAATCAAGGCATTCGACGCGAGCAAGATCAAATTCCCGAAATTGAATCCCTCCAAGCCCAGCTAAAGCCGCGCTGTGACGCTCATTTTCGAAATCTGCAATTTCCCAAAACTTATTTTGCAAGATCCCTAAAGCACCACATCCACAGGGCAACTAAAAACACCGCTGCGCCTACGCGCAACGGTGTTTTCATTATGAATAAAATATCAGTGCAGAGCTTTATTCTGCGTCTTTGGCAGGTGCTTCTTCGGCTGCCTTCTCAGGAGTGGTGTTGCCGGAGGCGACAGTGGTCTGTGGAGCGACAGGTGCCTGAAGCTGAGGAAGGTCGATGATCTCGATGAGCCCCATGGGTGCAGCATCGGTCTTGCGCTGGCCGAGCTTAACGATGCGGGTGTAGCCACCCTGACGTTCCTTGGTTGCTTCGGCGATGACGCTGAAGAGCTTTTCGACAGCCTTGGGCTGAGGAAGGGTGGCGAGTGCCTGACGACGGGTGTGAAGCGTGCCAGTCTTGCCGAGTGTGATGAGCTTTTCTACATAGGGGCGCAGTGCCTTTGCCTTGGCAAGGGTAGTGGTGATGCGGCCGTGAAGGATGAGGCTGCATGCCTGATTGGCAAGAAGGGCCTTGCGGTGAGAGGCTTTACGCTGCAGCTTGGGCTTTTTGACTCCGTGTCTCATGATGTTTTAATGTATGGGGAATATGGGTTAATAGAAAATATTGTATGTAATGGGTGCGAATCTCTTTATTCGTCGTCGTCGTCGAAGCTGTCGATGTTGTGCGAGATGAGAGCCTGGAGCTCGGAGGAGCGGATCTCATCGCTATCGACGCGCATCTTGGAGGGTGCAGGGGGTGCGGAGAGGAGCTTCGCGTCGAACTGCATGCCCAGGGAAAGGCCGTGCTGGACGAGCTTGTCTTTGATCTCGTTGAGCGACTTCTTGCCGAAGTTGCGGTACTTGAGCATCTCGGCTTCTGTCTTCATCGCGAGCTGACCGACGGTGGTGATGTTCGCGTTGTTGAGGCAGTTCGCCGCACGGACGGAGAGTTCGATTTCGTTGACGCTCATGTTGAGCAGCTTGCGCAGCTGAGCGGTATTCGCGTCCTGTTCGGAGCCCGAGGCCTTGTCAAATGCAATGCTGCGGCTCTCGTCTTCGACGAAGACGTCAAGATGATGGCGCATGATACTAGCAGCCTGAAGCATCGCCACCTTGGGGCTGATGCGACCGTCTGTCCAGATGTCGAGGATGAGCTTGTCAAACTCGGTCATCTGACCGACACGTGCATTGTCCACGTCATACTTGACACGGGTGACGGGTGAGAAGATAGAGTCGATGGGGATCACACCGATGGGGCGGTCCTTCGAGTTGTTGTCATCAGCGGTGTAGAAGCCACGACCGACGTTGACTTCGAAGTCGCAGTCGAGGATGGTGTTCTGGTCGAGGTGGCAGATGACGAGATCCTTGTTCACAA
>CAYJLP010000142.1:4672-6999 GCA_964371115.1 uncultured Akkermansia sp.
TGGGAGAACTTGACCTTCTTGAGGTTGAGGATGATTTCAGTGACGTCTTCGACGACACCAGGCAGCGAGGAGAACTCGTGCTGGGCACCGGCGATGCGTACGCTGGTGATGGCAGCACCTTCCAGCGAGCTGAGGAGCACGCGGCGGAGGGAGTTGCCAAGGGTGTGACCGAAGCCTGTTTCGATAGGCTCGGCGATGAAGGTAACGTGGTTAGGATCATTCGGGTCCTCGATGCGCTGAAGGCTGCTGGGGATCTCGAAGTGAGCGAGTTGAATGACTTCCTTTTCTTGTGTTTCTTCTGACATGTGTTGCTTGTGAGCTTGATCGGGTTTCCCTCTGTTGCGAGCTCAGCTTCCGTAGAAAACGAGGACCGACGATCGGTGTGTGATAAACTCGCGCGCCGAAAGGATACTACGTGCGTTACGTCTTGACAAGCCTTTTTCACTCCGTGTGCACATTTTCTTCCAGTTCCCCCTAAAATAGGGATGAAATACGAGCTTTTTTCCCATTCAGTTTCGGCAGCACACTTCGCGCTGAGCAGCTCTATGTACAAAAAGCAAAACACCCTTCTCGCTATTACGTCGAGAAGGGTGTGAGAACTGGTGATCAATCATACTACTGCTTGGCCGCTGTCCTCGCTGCTGCTGCTGCTGCGGCAAGGTTGGAGATACGCTGTTTGCGTACCTGCGCTGCCAGTGCCCTGAGGCGTGCTGCCGAGTAGATAGCAGGGCGATTGGATCGTGTAGGAAGCACGACGGAGTAGTTTGCTTTCTTTGCCTTCGTCTGCGCGAGCGCGGTGATGAAGGAATTCTGTGAACAGGTGTCGATCAGCACTGGCGTACCACGACCTACATGTTTGTAGAGGTCGATGATATCGGTGCTCCTCATACGGATGCAGCCATAGGATGCGGGGCGTCCGATGTTGCGCTCTTCGGGAGTGCCGTGGATGTAGATGCGGCGCTGGTCTGTGTTGTCATTGGCGTTCTCATGCCCGTCTAAGAAAATGACACGAGTGACGATTGGGTCTCTACCCTTCGCGTTGACTGGGACGACCTCTCCCGTAGGACGACCGCCCTTGAAGACGGCACCCACAGGATGACCTGCGCCCACTTTGTCGCTCACGGAGTGCAGACCGTAGGGAGTCTTATTGCTGCCGTATCGCGTACCAATTCCGAATTTGGAGGAACTGATGGGGTATTCTTTGACCTTTTTACCATCTTTGACATAGGTCAGCTTTTGGTCACGCAGGGTGATCGCAATGCCTGTGTCGAGGACGGCGCGAGGCTTGGTGTCTCGCCCTGTGACATACTCTTGTCTCGTCGAGGAGCAAGAGCTCAGAGCTGCCATGCATCCGAGGATGAGGCTGTATATAGCTGTTCGGTGTAGTGAACTCATTGTCTATTTGTAAGGTTAGGGGTGGTATGTAGTTGGCATCCTCGGATTGCGGGGCAATCATGCTAGCGGGAGTGAAGAGAGGTCTCCAGTAGACGAGGAACTTGTGTTGTGTTTCTTATGGGAAAGATTCTAAGCACTAGCCTTGACCTTCTTGGCAAGAGCTGCAGATTCGAAGAGACGACGCAGCGAGCTGATGCCTGTGTAGAAGAACCCAAGGAAGGGCAGCATCAAGAAGAAACCGAGGAAATCGCCAGAGACGAGCTTGGTAACCTCAATGAATGCGAAAAAGACGGCAAAGCTCAGCTCAAGCACAGGGACGATGATGGACTTGATCGCCTTGTAACCCTGAGCGCGCTTTTCGATCGAAAGGCTACCCTCACCAGATTCGCCAAACTTCGGAGTGCGCACGAACTCGCTGGGCTTGCCAAAGACAGCTTCGATGACAGCCTTCGCATTGTTGACAGCCATGCCAACACCGAGAGCGAGCAGTGGGATGAGGTAGAGGAATACCATACCCCATCGACGAGGACGCACGATGATCTCTGCTGTCACGTAGAACAAGCAGACGGAAAAGGTAGCAAAGAAGAAGAGAGAGAAGGTTACGAGCATCATCTGCCAAGACTGCCAGTCCCATGCTCCCGTGGGGGCGACGAGATTGGTCGAGATAGGCATCACGAGGAAGCACAGCAGGATGAGTGCAAGGTACGAGTAGTTGCAGGTAAGGTGGGTCGTGGCCTCCATCTTCGCCTTGAGAGGCGCGTCAGAACGCCAGATGTCGAGCAGCATCTTTTGGCAGACTTGGATGCAGCCCTTGGTCCAGCGATGCTGCTGAGCCTTGAATCCATCCATGTCCTCAGGGAGCTCGGCAGGGGTGACATAGTCGTTGAGGTAGACAAAGTTCCAGCCCTTCATCTGCACGCGGTAGGAGAGAT
>CAYJLP010000143.1:0-6970 GCA_964371115.1 uncultured Akkermansia sp.
CCGCGTGGAAGTCGCGCGGTCTGTCGTCGGCATTCTTCACCCAATTGAATTTCCACTTGCCATTCAGACTCATGTAGTTTTTCGATGATTCCTTCTCCCCTTGCTTGGCTGACTGCGCGCTGGGGAAGGCAAAGTAATTCGTGTGCATGGGCGCACGGTTGATCTGGTTGATCTGGTTGATCTCGGGATTGAGCCATTCCTTATTCTCCTGCGCGAGCGCGGAGAAGGAGAGGAAGGATAGTGTGCTGATTAAAATATGTTTCTTCATGATATGATAGTTAAATGCTGTTTACAGCCAGCCCATTTTGGGGCTCGTCATCTGCTGTTCTTTCTTGTCTCCCTTGGCCGTATGGAAGGTGATCTTGCAGGGAGTCTTGACGTTGTAATGGAGTTTTGAGATAGAGGCTTCGCTGGCGGTCACGGTGATCACCCCGCTGGCATCGCGCGATACCTGACAGCCGTAGCCCTTCAGTTGCCCATCTTCGAGCTCGATGACAAAGGCATTCTCAAGAAAACTCTCGCCTATGAACTTGAACAACTCATGCACGTCGTTGTCCTGCGTGTTGATCCCCTGCCAGTCGCTGATCATACGTATGTATTCCTCACCGACGACGAACTTCTTGGTCTCATAGAGATGAGGATGGGGATTGCCCAGACTGACGTCATCCGCCGTATACGTCGTATCGGGGCGGCAGGTCTGCTCGACGGGGACATAAGGATTGCTGACACAGGCCCAATGTAGCGTTCCTGTGCGTGGGTCGATGAGCTGTGCGAATGCCCCCAAGGCATTATAGCTCTCCACCAGCCATCTATGCTCACCTGTCAGCAGGTAGGCATAATACGTAGCGTAGGCGCGCCAGCCACTCCAGCCATGCGGCGAGTTGAAGAGATTCGGCAGCATCATCACATCATACTGAGCCTCCCAGAATCGCAGCGTCCCCTGACGCTGGCGTGCGTCGGGCACACGCAACTGGGTGAGGCAGTCATGACTGTGCAGGATCTTCAGCATCGCGTCGCGGTAGTGCGCACGCTGGTCTTCATCCTCTTGCAGGAGGGCGAATAGCCCCATCTGCAAGGCGGAGCAAGAGATCATACCGTCCTCAAAGGTATGCTCACCCTCGGTTTGGAAATGCCCATCGCTAGCGACAAGCTGGTCGATTGCCTTCTTCGCGGAGGCGTAGTGGCGTGTGTAGGCTTCTTGCCATTCGGGATGGGTTGCGCCTAGCTGCTTCTCCACCACGGCGAGCTCCAGCAGGCTCTTGGCTATATAAATGACACTGGTATAGATCGTGGCGTGATTGTAGTACGCGCCATCTTTGCGCTGTGAGCTGGCTATCATCCAGTCAGCCAGCTGGCGTGCTTTCACGAGATCTTCGATCTTGCCTTCGGTTTGTCAGAGTGAAGCTAATGCGTGGCTGGTTAGCTGCATCAATGCTGTAGCGCATCTCGCACTCTAGCTCACCAATACGCGCTCTGTAATGCCCCTCACCTACGCGCGTCCAGTCCGCCTTGGTCTCCTTGCCCTCGTCGACGAGGTAAAAGCGCGGACCTGCTTTTTCATTCTGAGAGAAAGGCAGGGTCTGCTGCGCCCATTTCATTTGGGTGAGCACGCCCTTGTCATTGACGGACAGGCTTGTGCCCTGCGAGCTGATTTCATCTTGTGCCAGAGTCGCCCAGCTGCATGTAAGAGCGAGGCAGAGGAGTGGGGCGAGTGGATGTTTCATATATTAGTGTGCTGTGCTTTGTTTGAGGAGTTTCTTCACGGCGGGGATGACCTCTTGCGCGTCGCGTGATGGGTAGGGCTGGGTTTGTCTTGCCCAGTCTTCCTCCCCCTTGTAGAAGTCGATGGCGGGAGCGGGTTTTCCCGATTCTAATTCCACGCTGATGCCATCGAGATACTGCTTCCAGCGTGCATGGTAGAGGTCTTTGAGAATGCCATTCCACTCTCTGTGTGCGTAGCCACGTAGCCCGCCCTGCTCCGCTGCCTGTCTGTTCGCCCATGAGCTGATCTGCACGCGGGCGTTCCATTCGTAATGGTTTTTCTCTTCGGGCGTTTGACCCAGATTGCGGGCTTTTTCTATCCAGTAGCCGACTTGGAATTCACGCTGCGTGGAGAGGAGATCATCTTGCAGGAGGATGAGATCAAGGAAGGTCTTTTTCTCGCTGTTGAAGCGGTCACTATCCTTGGCTTTGTACGCCTCTTGGAGTTTTCTATAGCTGAGTCGTCCTCGCTCGGCTATAGACTGGCGGACGATGTCGACGAGGTCGTGCTCAAAGTTGTCATTGCCCTCGAACTCATCGGCGACGGCGAGGAGCTTTTCCGCGGCTTCTATGACTTTTTCTGGCTCGTAGTAGTCGCTCATTTCTGCCCAGGTCGAGGCTTGATAAGCCTGCATGGAGGGGCGAGCGCAGAAGATGGACTCCGTGGTGCCCTGCTGGGTGGAGGTCGGCGGGCAGTTGTAGATGGAGTCCGCGAGCAGCTCCCATGCCTGCGTGACGACGGGGTGCTTCTTGCCGTAGCGTGAGGCGGTGTAGGCATGCAGCCATGATTGGAGCGCGATGGGTTTGTTTTCCCATATCATGTCGGATTGGAGCTCGTAGATAATGGGATTATTCTCTGCTCCTTCCATGGTGCTACCCAGTCCGATGAGCGATTTGCTAAACTGGGGGTGCTCGCGGGCTAGCTGGAAGCTCTTGATAATGTGATTGAGCTTGCCGTGCAGCCCGATGTTGCCGCCGAAATTGGCAATGGTGGAGTAGATCCACTGGTGCCTGCCAAATCCGCCCTTTCGCGTGCTGGGGTAACCTGTAACGCCCCATTGAGGCCGGCTTTCGCTATAGAGGTCAATGACGATGACATCGCCCACGGGGAGGGGATCTATCATGCTCTGGTAGGGGCAGTGATGCCATGCTTGGAGCAGCCAGACGGCCTTGGGGTTGACCTTCTTCATCTCGCGGTAGATAGATTTTCCTGCGAGTGGGAGATCAACTCCAGCGATGTTGCCGCCCTCGTGGAAGGGATCCATGCTGTAGTAGTTCGCCGTGCCGAAGAGCTTCTTTTGCTCGGCGTAGTAGAGCTCGGCTATATTGGCAAAGCTCTTGTCGCTAGGCAAGAGGAAGGAGGGGCGCTTGTAGGAGCACCAGAGACCAGGATCGGCGACGGGGAGTCCGAGCTTCTCCTTGACGTCGTGCGGGAGCATGCCCGAGTAGCCCGCAAAGACGGGCTCCATGTCGAGCTCCTTCATGCGTGCGAGGATTTTCTATTGAAGGCTTGTTTGCTGTGTGTACCAGCTGTCGGGGTTGGGTCCGCCCCAGCCTTCGAGGTTGTTCATGAGGAACCAAGCGAGGAAGGCAGGTCCTGCGATGAAGTCATCAATGGCCTGCTCACTGTAGTTGAGCTTGCGCAGCACCTCCCGCCAGACGACCTCCGTGCCCGTGATGGCGAGGGGGAGATTGATGCCATGGAGCGCCATCCAATCGAGCTCCTTCTGCCAGCGCTCCCAGTCCCAGAAGGCCATGGTGTAGGAGTAGGTGCAGTAGTTGAGGTAATAACGTAGGGGGACTTGGGCTTCACGTCGTTCCTTCTTTGTCAGTGGGGGGAGCTGGTCGGGGAGCTCGGCGTGCATTTGATTCCATCAGAGGGTGATATTGGCGTGCTTTTTCAGATACCAATGGAGTCCTGAGGCGATGCTGACGTTGTTTTTGCCACGGATGAGGATTTTGTCTCCTCGTTGCTCAAGCTCGAAGTAATCCTTTTCAGCATCACGTGTCTCGATGATGAAGTGTGCAGAAGCGCCTTTGTCGATGCGCTCGAGCATGTCGATGATGGGCTGGGATGCGCAGCAAAGTCTACTGCCGAGGAGATAGAGCAGGAGAGATTTGAACATGAAGTAGCGGTTAGGTTTATTAAAAGTCCCCATAGATCGTCCCTTTCATGAGCAAAAAAATATAAGAAAACGAGGCACAGGTACTTCGTGTTAGTATATTATTTTGCCGCGCCTTGGCAAGCTCTTTTTTCAGACAAGCCTTGTGGCTCGATGAGAGTAATTTGAAGAATAACCCGTTATTATAACGATTTAAAGCTCACTGCACGTTTAACTTAGAAAGAGAATAAAGTATAATGTTATTAAAATGTTCTGTAACACCCTAAAATATGCTTGACGACTCAATAGCTTGTGATAGGCTTTATCAAAGCTCTCTCTTCTTATCAAAAAAACTCTCTCTACATATATGAAAATCAAATCCGCGATTGTACAACTTTTCTTATTAAAGCTCGCATGCGCCGCCCCCCTCGCAGCCAGCACGTCTGACCTCGGTGATCTGATGTATCTAGGCGACTCGATCACCCACGGTACATACAGCCCGACACATCGCTGGAGTCTGCATCAGGTCTTCGTCGATAATGGATTCACCTATAATGCTGTCGGTGTTCACGATGGTAATTATGACACGGTGAATGAAAAAGCCACAGGGAGCAAATACGGAGATGTGACTTTTAGCAATGTACACAGTGCCGAGTCTGGTAGCCGAGCCTTTGACATATCGGGTAACTTGGACGGTGAGGCGATACGCAATCCAGCTCGATTTCAAGGAAGTAATATCACCAACTGGCTCAACCAAAGCGACACCATGACAAATGGTGCAAGCTATGAGACTCTAGCGAACAAGGGTACGCACCCAGGCGGCAATGGTGCTCACACGAGCACCTACAGCAACTATCACCCTGACACCTATGTCATGATGATAGGGACGAATGACTTCTCAGGCAGTGCTGCACGCACCCCCGAAGAGCTTAGAAGTAGTGTCAACGAGATCTACCAATCGGCGAAATCGGCCAACGCGAACGCCCAGCTCATCATCACCACGACCCCCGTCGCACGCTCAGCTGATAGCACGGTGAATACAAAAATAGAGCAATACAACACCGTGGATTTACGCGATTGGGCTGAGGGAAAATCCGATGTCATCATCGCCGATATCAATCGCGGACTTATTGATGTGAGTCTAGACGGCTACAAAGCCGTACAGGGAACCCACCTCTTCAAGGACAGCCTGCACCCAACGACTCAGGGAAGCCTCATCATGGCTTCGAATATTGCGAAGGATGCTGGATGGGCGGGACGCAGCGCAGGGCAAGAGCGCAAGGATGGCAGCGCGCTGTCGGTACACTTTTACGATGCGGGCAGCACCCCCCAGTTCAGCGATGCCGCCTTAGTGCAGAATGGCTTCAACTCCTAGAATGTGAGCATCACGAGCGATAGCATCACCCTCGACTCTACGAGTAGCCTCCACTATGATTGGCAGGCTAGCGACACGCGAGCTCAGAGCTACACGGTGGACTTCCATCTCAATCTAGGCGATGCAGCCACAAATGGCTGGGATACGAGCAATGGTCTCAGTCTCAAGATGGGGGATGGCTCTCTGGGAGGTGAGCTCAAGGTGAACGAAGCCTATATCCAATGGGGGGAAAGTATTCTTTATTCCACCGACACGTCCAGTATGAGCGATCATCTACGCGTGAGCTACCTCATGGGAGATAGTCAGAATCAACTCGAGGCTGGCTACTACATATGGCTGGGTGACATGCTCATAGGCGAGGCTCTCGGTAGCACGAGCACGAGTTTCTCAGGCATTGGCTTTAGTGTTTCTGGTGCGCAATCAGCCACACTCTTCGATCTGAGCTTGGATGGGATCCAATCCTACGCCCCGACGACGACAGGTCTGCTGAATCAGGCAAATGCCTTTGTGGCGAATCCCTATATCGCCCCCGAGCCACCACCAGCGCTACCAGGAGGCATGCTCGCGTGGACAGAGCGCGCGGCTGTCATTATCAATAGCAATGCAGGTGCCATTAATTCTCAAACCTTCGACCCAGGTTCTCATGATGCACATGTTGCCTTTACAAGCATTTTATCGACTACGACTCAGATCTATGCCAATAGTGGTAACGCGACGCGCAATGTCTACCTCGATATCCAAGGTGGAGGCATGGATGCGCGCGCAGGATGGTATGCCGCGAATGGGGGGAACACGCTGACGGGTGATGTTCATCTGCGCTTTTCAGGAGCTGCGACGGGCGGCAGCGCTGCGAGTGTGGGCGGATCGATGAATTCGACCAGTCGGGTGAATGGGGATGTCTATCTTGAGTTCTCCTCTGATCAGCTCGTACTAGGCTCGAACTCGTACTTTGGCAGCAACGGTGGTCTGACCTCCGTGTTTGGTACTTTCAATTCTAATGTAGAAGGCGATATGCGCATGGTGTTCAATGCGGGGACATTCACTCATCGCGTTATCGGCGGCGTCGCCAATGGTAGCTCCATCTCTATTGACGGTGCCATTCAGCTCTATTTTAATGGAGGTACATTCAACGGTGAAATCGTGGGTGGCAATCGACAAGGCAGTTCAGGAAGCACTCAGGTAGAAATAGCAGGCGGTTCTTTCTCGAAAAACATCACCACTGGCGGCATAGGAGGCACGATCAACGGCTCAAGCCGCATGACCATCACGGGGAATGACGCGCAATTCACAGGAGGCGCAGCTCAGACAATCACAGCAGGATCAACAGGCGGCACGCTCGAAGGCGATGCGAGCATCACCATCAAGAACATCATAGACACGAGCAATTTGGAAGGCATCGCCCACTTCGAAGGCACGCTGACGGGTGGCAGTGCTACTGGAGCAAAATCACTCATCTTTGACAATGCGCAGCTGGGCGACTCAATGCTCCAAGCCTCTCTCACGAACTTTGACACGATTGAACTCAAGAACAACTCCCTCGTCGAGCTCAGCTCCCAAGGGGGGGCTGAGACTATCCTTTTAGGCGCGGGAAGTAGCCTGCGCGTAGAAGGATCCCTCACGAGTACCCTTGTTTCCATGGGGGAGGGCAGCAGCTTTACCCTAACGGGACTCTCAGGACTCAGTGATTCGGATCGCCTTATTTTCGATGTGACAGGTATTGAGCAATTTGACG
>CAYJLP010000144.1:0-6936 GCA_964371115.1 uncultured Akkermansia sp.
TAGTCGATGCTGGCGAGCGCTTGGTAGAGCTTCCAGCGGTGCTTGATGTCTCTCTGCTCCAGCTCGATGAGGCGGGCAAAGTGATCGGGCTTCGCCTGAGCGAGCATGCGGAAGCGGTTCTCGCTGAGGAGGGCTTCCTTGAGGTCGAGTTTACCAGGCTTGCTCTTGATGGTAAGAGGATTCTTACCTTGGGCGAGGCGATCGGGGTTGAAGTTGTAGAGCATCCAGCGGCCGCTGTTCACCGCGTTCTTCTGGTGATCGAGGCCGTTGGCCATATTGATACCGTGGGCGATACAGTGGCTGTAGGCGATGACGAGCGCGGGACCGTCGTATTCCTCAGCTTCGACGAGTGTCTTGAGGGTGTGCTCGTCGTTGGCGCCCATGGCGATGGAGCCGACGTAGATGTTGCCGTAGGTCATGGCGATGTAGCCGAGGTCCTTCTTGGCCTGATCCTTGCCGCCGGTGGCGAACTTTGCGACCGCACCACGAGGGGTGGACTTGGAGCACTGACCACCTGTGTTGGAGTACACTTCGGTGTCGAGGACGAGGATCTTCACCTTCTGACCTGTGGCGAGCACGTGGTCGAGACCGCCGTAGCCGATGTCGTAGGCCCAGCCGTCACCACCGATGATCCAGACGGATTTGTGGACGAGGTCGTTTGCCTTGGCCTTGAGGAGCGCGAGCTCAGGGCTCTCACCGCAGGCTTCCTTGAGGGCTGCGACGTCAGCGCGCTGCTGGACGTAGTCGCTCTCGGTCTTGTGCGGGTTGCTCGAGATGCGCTCGGCGAGCTCGGTGCCGACGGTGTCGACGGCCTTGTCGAGCAGCTCGGTGGCGTACTGGCGCTTCTTGTCAAGCGAGACGCGGAAGCCGAGGCCGAACTCAGCGTTGTCTTCAAAGAGGCTGTTTGCCCAGGCGGGACCGCGACCGTCCTTGTCATGTGACCAGGGGGTGGTGGGCAGGTTGCCGCCATAGATGGAGGAGCAGCCTGTAGCGTTGGCGACGACGAGGCGGTTACCAAAGAGCTGGGAGAGCATCTTGAGGTAGGGGGTCTCACCACAGCCAGCGCAAGCACCCGAGTATTCGAAGAGGGGGCGGAGGAACTGGACGTCCTTCACCTTCGCACTGCCGACGGTGACGCGGTCGGCATCGGGGAGCTGGTCGAAGTATTCGAAGTTCTTTGTCTCGCGCTCCAGACACTCGGCGACGGGGGTCATGGTCAGCGAGTCGGTGGGGCATACCTTCGTACAGAGGGTACAGCCAGTACAGTCGGCAGCGGAGGTCTGGATGATGAACTCGCTGCCCTTCCATGCCTTGTGCATGGCCTTGGCAGGGGCGCTCTGGAAGCCTTCGGGAGCTGCCTCGAGGTTGGCGGGATCGGTGATCTGGGCACGGATACAGCCATGGGGGCAGACGATGGTACATTTGCCACACTGGATGCAGCTCTTGGGCGTCCAAACAGGCAGTTCGAGCGCGAGGTTGCGCTTCTCGTACTGGGTCGTGCCGTTGGGGAAGGTGCCATCGCAGGGCATTTCCGAGACCTTGACGCTGTTGCCTTCGCCCACGCCGAGGCGGGAGAGGACGTTCTTGACAAAGTCGGGTGCCGTGTCGGGCATGGTCGCGGGGATGGCGTGGCCGGTGATGGCCTTGCCTGCGACGGGGACTTCGTAGAGGTTGTCGAGCGACGCGTCTACAGCGGCGATGTTCTTGTCAACCACGTCTTGACCCTTCTTGCCGTAGGTCTTCTGGATGGCTTTCTTGATCAGGGCGATGGCTTCATCAGCGGGGATCACGTTGGCCAGCTTGAAGAAGCAGGTCTGCATGATGGTGTTGATACGACCACCCATGCCCGAGGCCTTCGCGACCTTGAACGCGTCGATGCAGTAGACGCTGATGTTCTTGTCGATGATCTGCTGCTGCATGCGTGCAGGCAGGCTGTCCCAGACTCCCTCAGGAGCGACGTCTGTGTTGATGAGGAAGGTGGAGTCCTGCGCCGCGTTCTTCAAGAAATCATAGAGATTGAGGATGGAGGGCTGGTGCAGGGCGATGAAGTTCGCATTCGTGATGGTGTAGGTGCTGTGGATGGGGGTCGATCCAAAGCGCAGGTGCGAGGTGGTCGTCGAGCCCGACTTCTTGGAGTCGTACTCGAAGTAGCCTTGCACGTAGAGGTCTGTGTTTTCCCCAATGATCTTGATCGCGTCCTTGTTCGCGCCGACCGTACCATCAGAGCCCAGTCCGTAGAACATGCAGCGCGTGACGGTGTCAGCCTCAGTGGAGAAGCTGGCGTCGTAGGGCAGCGACAGGTTCGTCACGTCGTCCTCGATGCCGATGGTGAAGTTGCTCTTCGGTGCGTCCTTCTGGAGCTCGTCGAAGATGGCCTTGACCATGGCGGGGGTGAATTCCTTGGAACCCAGACCGTAGCGACCGCCGACGATGAGGGGCATGGGGAAGGGGAGCGTGCCCGCGATGTGGGCGGTGGAGAGTGCCTGCACGACGTCTTGGAGGAGGGGCTCGCCGAGGCTGCCGGGTTCCTTCGTGCGGTCGAGCACGGCGATCTTCTTGACCGTCGCAGGGAGGGCGGCGATGACGTCTTCGGTGGGGAAGGGACGGTAGAGGCGGATCTTGAGCACGCCGATGTCCTCGGAGAGGGCCTTCACCGTCTCAAGGCAGGCTTCAGCACCCGAGCCCATGATGATAATGACGCGTGTCGCCTCAGGGGAGCCGATGTATTCAACAAGGTCGTAGTAGCGGCCAGTCAGGTCGCCGAACTGCTTCATGGTGCTCTTGACGATGGCGGGCAGTGCGGTGTAGTAGCTATTCACCGTCTCGCGTCCTTGGAAGTAGACGTCGGGGTTCTGCGCTGTACCGCGGATGACGGGGGCGTCAGGCGTGAGGCCGCGCTGGTGGAAGCGTGAGACGAGCTCGGGCTTCATCATCGCCGTGAGTGTCTCATCGCTGATGTCGGCGATCTTGCCCACCTCGTGCGAGGTGCGGAAGCCGTCGAAGAAATTCATAAAGGGAAGCTGGGCTTCCAGTGTCGCAGCGTGTGCGATAGCTGCCATGTCGGGGGCTTCCTGCGTGCTTGCGCCGCAGAGCATGGCCCAGCCTGTGGAGCGGCAGGCCATCACGTCACTGTGGTCGCCGAAAATAGAAAGGCCCTGTGCCGCGAGGGAACGGGCCGCAATGTGAAGAACGCAGGGGAAGAGCTCGCCTGCAATCTTGAACATGTTGGGGATCATGAGAAGGAGACCCTGCGACGCGGTGAAGGTGGTGGCTAGCGAGCCCGTCTGGAGGGCGCCATGCACGGCACCGGCGGCACCGGCTTCACTTTCCATCTCGACCACGGCAGGCACCGTCCCCCAGATGTTCTCGCGATCGATGGCCATCCAGCTCTCAGCGGCCTCTCCCATGGAGGAGGAGGGCGTGATGGGATAGATAGCAGCTACTTCGGAACAACGGTATGCAACGGAAGCCACCGCTTCGTTTGCGTCTATGGTGCTGTATGTTGTGCTCATATTATAATATAACTTGTAACAATCTGATTTGTGAACCTCGATGATGGATAGCGCGTCAGATGGCATCATGTTACACCTCTGATCACGTGAAATCAATCCAAAAAAGATCCCTAAGTGTGATTTTTTGGTCTTATTTATTTCTATCTCTTAAACTCGGTGCGAAAGTCGAGACCTTAGAAGCTAAAGCCGAGTCCGACGCGTATCGTCTGGTAGGTCTGATCCTCCATCGGGATGACCTCGCCGGTGCGCAGCTTGAGCTCAGGTGATGCATCGCTGCTGGTCAAAGAGTAAGAGGCGAATAGATAAAAATTGCTCGACAGGTTCACCGTCACGCCTGTCTCAAAGGCATAGGCGAAGCCGATCGCATCCGCCGTATTGCTATCGAGGCTCGTCAGCTGCCCCGTCGATGGAGAGGTCACGACAAAGCTCGGCGCATCTATGCTCATGCTGCTCACGCCGATGTGCGCGCCGATAAAGAGGGTGAGCGAGGAGGAGAGCTGATAGTTGTAGCGGTAGCCTATCATGATCTGACCCATAGTGAGGTCGTTGGTCGCGGTGGAGAGGTTGCCTCCTTGGGAGAGAGTACCAGTTGAATCAAAGTCGCCGTAGGCTCCCCCCAGCGTGATCATGAGGTCGCCCGTTGCGCCGCTGCCGAATCCAAAAGCGATATCACCGCCTATCATATCTACCTTGCTATCTCCGCTGTCGAAATACACGCTATCGGCATAGATCGAGTCATTGGCCGTATGGGAGGCACCTGAGATCTCGAGGAACCAGTCCGAGGCGTGGGCATTGTGGAGGCTGCCACCGAGGGCGACGAGGGCGCAGCACAGAGATAGAGCGCGCTTGAGGATGAGGGAGGGTTTCATAATAGAAAGAAGAAAGATCAAGTGGGTGATTTTAACTGTCTATATTTTGGAGGAAAGCGCATTCTTTGTCAACCCTTATCCGAACAAGAGCACGCAGAGCATGCAAAAACTCACGCGGTCTTTCTCTCTTGACACCTTCTAAGAAAAGGCTAATATAACAAATACATGTACAAATACACCCTCCTCCTCCTCGTCTCCTCCGTCGCTAGCGTCTCCGCTCAGGAGAAAGCCCCCGCTGCTGCCCCTGCTCCCGCTCCAGTCGCTGTAGCACCCGCTACCCCTGCCGCAGACACGCTCCCCGAGGTGCGCGCCTATCAGATCGAGCTCGCAGCCACCGCCTTTGACGGCCTCGCCGAGCTCGCCGAGCAGGGTAAGATGCAAGACCCTGTCGCACAGATGACTATGTTCATTCAGATTCAGGACAAGGTCTCCGCGGACAAGCTGCCCGCCTATTGCCAAGAATACATCAAAGCTACTCGCCCCGTCTCCGACGCCATCCTTGGCAAGATCAAGGAAGCTCAAGCCAAGGGTGCCACCGAGCAAGAGCTCATCCAGATCATGATGGGTGCGCAAGGCGACATCCAAAAGGTCAATGCCGCCCACCCTGAGGCCGCCAAGATCATGAGTGCTGATACAGCGATGAACAAGTTCATGAAGGAGCTCAATCTCGAAGCAGGCGTCCAAGCCAGCACTCTCCAGAAGATGAAGGACGCAGGCCCCAACGCTGACCCCGCCAAGATCATGGGCGAGGTCTTCCGCGAGACAGCGGCGAAGCTGCGCGCGGCGAAATAAGCCTGCTGACATATTTTTTCCTTCTCCCTACGTACCGCCGCTTGCTCGCGCATGACGGCGGTCTTTTTTTTGTGAGCAGGGGAAGCACGGCGCGAGCGCGCTTGTTAGATCGTAATGAGAGATTAGAATTATTCTATAATTATACACTAGTATACATAGAATGCCAATGATGTATTTATAGTAATGCAGAGGTAAGTGGGCGATAATAATCGCAAAAATATGAAAATAACCGATCCTGAGACTGCTTTGCGCTTGCAGTGTCAGACGCGATATGTTAAAAGTGTTGGATCGAATTCTCACTCCCGAATTTGGAACAATACTCTAATCTCATTTCATATGAAACTTCATCTTCCTAGCGTACTACGCGGGGCACTGCTCTCTTGCTTTGCCGCCGTCAGCTCCTTTACCTGCACCGTCGCCACGGGCTCCATGGTGGCTGGTGTCGTCACCTACAGCCTCGTCCAGACGCAGGCTCAGGCCGAGACAATCATCTACACAGGGGGCAACTCCGATACCTTTAGAGCCTCCACTGCAGAGGATTCCGTCATTATTGATAGTACTACTCACTGGCTTGATAATAACAACCCTACCATCAATGGCGTGATCTACATTCGCCAAGTAGGTCTCTGGGATGGCGCTACTGAGGGAGCCAATCTCGGTATTGACGGCACGAGGACAGGGATCACGGGTATCTCCCACGGGCGCACTATGACCTTTGACAATGCGATCCGTGACTTCTCCTACTATCTGGACTCATTACCCGAGGGCGAGACCTATACTCCTCCTGCCAATGCGGCTCCTGCGGATCATGCGCTTACGGGTGACATTTACTATAATGTCAATACGAACGCTGCGGCTCAAAATGTAGCCCCCATGAGCCTGTTCTTTGCAGGGGCGATGAAGGATTTCTCCGGCGACATCATCAGCATTGGGTCGGGCTTGGTCGTTCAGTTTGACGACTTTGACCGAGGTCTTTCCACGCAGGAAGACCGCAACGCCTCCGCCTCAGGTACAGGTGAGATTAAGATCGGTGGACGCCGTGTGAAATACGACATGACAGGGGACGTCACGGTGAATAATACCAAGATCACGGTCTCCAATACCATCAATGGCAATGCCGTCGATGCAGGAGGGGGCAATGCTCTCGACCCCACGCTCGAGTTCACCTGGTCTGGCAACTACAATGTCTCCTCCGAGATCCTCGCAGACAATCTGATCGTCAATGTCAGCGCGACGGCGAACTTTGCGAACAGTGTCACCAGTACGACCTCCCAGCAGTTCATGGGCGTGACGAATTTCACAGGTGGCACGAGCTCCTTCTCAGGCACGACCAGCGTCACAGGCTCACTGACCATCGCCGATGGTGCCGCGGTCTCACTGCTCGGCACAACCGCTCTGGGCAACACGACGAACAACGGCCAGCTCACGCTCGGCGGCACCGTCGCCTTCACCCAGACGATGGCAGGTACAGGCACCATCACGGTCAATGCAGGCACCATCTTCGACATCGCTGGACTGACGAGTACAGGTACAGGCAATGAGCTGAGCTACCAGCTCTTTGCTGAAGGCATGACAGTCAACCCCAGCTCGCTCACGGCGGCAAATATCACAGGTGTCGCCACGGGCGGACGCGCATGGGCGCTGAACGCCGACGGCACACTCACAGGTGTTCTGACGGCTAACTTACACACCATCACGGGCGGAGCGCTCGATCTGGGCGTTGGCACGGATATCAATGGCAGCCTCTTTGAAGATGGCGATCT
>CAYJLP010000145.1:0-6935 GCA_964371115.1 uncultured Akkermansia sp.
CCGATGCTCCCAAGCCCGCTGCCGTCACCGCGCCCACCCCCATCGCCCAGCTGCTCCCCCAGATCACCTTCTTCAACGCCACCCCCTCCACCACCGCCGAGTATTACATCGTCCTGCGCTCCGCCATCTGGTGCCCCCCCTGCCGCGCCAACATGCCCAGCTACGTCAAAAGCTACCTCGAGATGAAGCAATCAGGCAAAATCGAGATCATCTTCTGGAGCGCCGACAAGAACGAAGCCGAGGCCAAAAAGTTCGTCAAGGAGTACAGCGCTACCTTCCCCACCACCATGGACGCGTCCCTCCTCCGCGGTGCCCAGGCCGGCGGCTTCATCCCCCGCGCCTATGTCTTCGACAAGCAAGGAAAACTCATCTACGACGGCTCTTCTAACATCATCAAAGATTGGAAAACTTCCTTCCTCAACAAATAACAGCACCAGAGACACAGCCCACTCTTGACCCCACGCCGTATTCCCTTTAGTATATCCCCCAACATGACTACACATCCTTACCTCGATTCCTATTTCAGCATCCCCTGGGCCGCTCTCACCCCTGAGCGCGCCCTCGTCGATGTCCGCGAGGCGATCCAGCAGGCACAGGCTGCCATCGAGCAGCTCTGCGCTGTGCGCCCCGAAGATGCCACCTACGAGTCCACCTTTGCCGCGCTTGAATGCGCATCAGATCCTCTCGCCCGCGCATGGGGACGTCTCAATCATCAGCAGAGTATCAACGATAGCCCCGAGCTGCGCGATGTGCTCAATACGCTGATGCCCGAGGTGGTGATGTTCTCCTCCTCCATCACGCTTAATCCCGCACTCTACGCGGTGCTGAAGTCCGCCGCCGCCGCGCCCTGGGTCGCCGAGCTCAGCTCGGTCAAGCAGCGATTCATCACCGAAACCATGCTCGACTTCCGCGAGAGTGGTGCCGAGCTCGATGACGCGCAGAAGCTGCGCTACACCGAGATTCTAACACGCCTCGCCGAGCTCTCACAAAAATTCGGCGAGCATGTACTCGACTCAACCAATGCATGGGAATACGTCACCGCCGACGCCTCCGAGCTCGCGGGGCTCCCCGACTCCGCCCTCGCCGCCGCCCGCCAGAGCGCGTTGGAGAAGGGCTACGGCACGCCCGAGGCTCCCCAGTGGCGCTTCACCCTCCAGATGCCCAGCCTGATCCCCGTGCTCACCTTTGCCGATGACGCGTCGCTGCGCGAGCGTGTCTGGCGCGGGAGCAATACGAAGGGGACAGGCGAATACGATACCTCCGCCATGATTCCCGAGATCCTCCAGCTGCGTGCCGAGCGTGCGCAGATGTTCGGCTACGCCTGTCCCTCTGACTACACGCTGAGCCGCCGCATGGCGGGCAGTGGCAAGCGCGCGCTGGACTTCATCAATGATCTCCATGACAAGGTGGTCGATGCCTTCCTCGCCGAGCAGGAGGCGATTCGCGTCTTTGCCGAGGAGCAGAGTGGTGAGGCTATGCCGCTGATGCGTCCTTGGGATATTGGCTATTGGAATGAGAAGCGTCGCAAGGCGCTCTACGATTTTGACAGCGAGCAGCTGCGCCCCTATTTCTCCATGCCTCAGGTGATTGCGGGCATGTTTGAGATCTTCTCCGAGCTCTTTGGCATCCGCGTGGAGCAGCGTGAGACTTTCTATCGCGCGAGCGATGCCGAGTCTTGCCCTAGCGGACGCGTCGAGGTATGGCATCCTGAGGTAGAGTTCTTTGATGTGTATAATGCAGGGAGTGATGAGCATCTGGGCTCCTTCTACACCGACTGGCACCCTCGCGAGAGCAAGCGCGCGGGTGCATGGATGAACTGCTTGGACTGTGGCGTGCCTCCTTCTGCCTCCCTGCCTCGTCTCCCCCACCTCGGGCTGATGTGTGGCAACATGAGCCGCCCCGTCGACGGCAAGCCCGCTCTGCTGACGCATGACGAGGTGACCACGGTCTTCCACGAGTTCGGCCATCTGCTCCACCAGCTGCTCAGTGACGTGGAGGTACGCGCGCTCGCAGGGACGAATGTCGCATGGGACTTCGTCGAGCTGCCCAGCCAGATCAATGAGAACTGGGCATGGCAGCGTGACGCGCTCAATCGCTTTGCGCTCCACTACGTCGATGGCTCCTGCATCCCCGCTGAGCTGCTCGACAAGATGCTTGCTGCGCGCAACTACGGAGCCGCCAGCTTCTGCATGCGCCAGCTCTCCTTTGGCAAGATTGATCTCGAGCTCCACAATCATCCCTCCGCTCTCGTGGGACGTGATCTGGAGGAGTACGACCGCGAGACGCTCGCTGATTACCGTGTGAAGACGACGGAGTCGGGCAACAGCATGCTGCGCGGTTTCAGCCATATCTTTGACGGCGGCTACGAGGCGGGCTACTACTCCTACAAGTGGGCAGAGATGCTGGAGGCAGACGCCTTCTCACGCTTTGAAAAGGAGGGAATCTTCAACCCCGAGACAGGCCGCGCCTTCCGCCGCTGCATCCTCGCCGCCGGCAGCAGCAAGCCTGCCGATGAGCTCTACCGCGACTTTATGGGACGCAAGCCCGATGCCAGCGCAATGCTCAAGCGCGATGGCATCGCATAATGAGCTGATGCCAGATGGCAACTTGACAGACGTATATGAGAGAGGCGTCCGTGGTATTTTCTCCACGGGCGCCACTATCGTGTTGATATCTAATAATATGCTTCTCTATTTGTCTGAATGCAAGTCACTTGTATCATGCTTTATAATTGATTGATCGTGGACTTAATAAATTAGATTGTCAACTCAGTCATTTAATGTTAGACTATTTACGTATCAGAAAAAATATACATTATGATTAAGCAATTAAAAATATCAGCACTTTTTATTGGATCTCTTATTCTTACATCCTGCGGAGGCGATAACACGCCTTCAGGCGTCAGTGTATCTATGATGGAGGCACTTTACGATCGTGATGTGGAAGGAGTCGTTGAGCGACTCCATCTTAACGAGAAAGATAAAGCCTTATTCCAATCTGCATTTAAAACCAAAGTAGGTTCTCTCGTAGATGGAGAAATCATCAAGCATGGATCTGTGGACAGCATTGAAGCGAAGGATGAAGTCTTCTCCGATGATGGCAACAAATGCAAGCTTCAGCTCACGATCACCTTCGAGGATGGTACGAACAAAACGGAAACGGTCAAGCTGTCGAAAATAG
This sequence comes from uncultured Akkermansia sp., assembly GCA_964371115.1. Lineage (GTDB taxonomy): Bacteria > Verrucomicrobiota > Verrucomicrobiia > Verrucomicrobiales > Akkermansiaceae > Akkermansia. Next base: position 3,181 of record CAYJLP010000145.1, read on the forward strand.
ATGGTAAATGGCTTGTCGATTTCAAATAACAAACATCTGCCACTCACAATCTAGGAGGCTGTTCTCTCAAATCATCTCCAAATCTTAGCTCGCGAGAAAAGAGAAGCCCCCTTTAGAATTTCCTCAAGCCGTCCTCTATCAATCTATCGTCAGCAATGCATAGAGTAGCGCTCCCCTTCATTCTCACATCCGTTAGCAGCGAGAATGAAGGGGAGCAACAAGGTGACACCTAGGTGATACTCGAGTGAGAGCGCGTTCTTACATCGCGACAGCATGGAGGCGAGGTGCTAACTACCCGCGCCCCTGTGCCCTAGTCTTTGTGGCGGTCTTGAGCCTGCTGGCTTCTTGCGATCCCCCCCAGCGCAGAGCCGCGCACGCATTGCGCCAAGGAGAGGTCGAGGAGGGGGATATTTTGTTGCGCCTGGGATGTACCCCAGAGAGTCAGCTCGTCATTGCTGTTGATCATGGCGTAGCCTATTCCCATATTGGACTTGCGATCGAGGTAGAGGGTGTCATGATGGCGGCGCATGTCGTACCTGGCGAGGAGCATCCTGAGTATGTGAAGTATGAGCCATTAGCCGACTTCTTTCACAAGGATAGATCTCTAGCCGGAGCTGTCGGACGCTTTTCTCTCACAGACACGCAGAAAGCACAGCTGCGTGAGCGCGCGTTGCAGCTGATTCATCAGCGCATTCTCTTTGACCATCAGTATGATGATAACGATGCGCAGCAGCTCTACTGCACGGAGTTCGTCTGGCGTGTCTACGCGGTGCTCGGCATGGACGTGAGCGCAGGGCAGCGGCGCGCAATAAAGTTTATGTGGATTGACGCGCAGGTCATGCTGCCGAGCCACGTCTACCACCACCCTCAGCTCCAAATCGTCCAAGAATTCTAGCGCAACTCAGGCTTAATGACGAGATATTTATTATTTAATAATGAAGTAAAGCCTCTCAAGCCCATGGCGAATTTTCCCACCCCTGAGCAGAGAAAACCTGTAGACGATTGTTTATGAACAGGGATCCTGCGTCGTTAGGCTCCGAGATACCTGAGATGCAGTCCTGCTATCTCCCCATAGTGCTTCTGTAATATTCAGCCGTAATGACGGCGAATACCTGCTTGACACTCGCTGCTGTTTGCTCTATCCTAATGGGTAGTATATGACTCATACTTATTGTGATTCGTATTTGTAACTGTTATGTTATGTTATGTTAATTCTAAACAATTAGATTTATTATGAAGACGTTCAATCTCCTTCTGCTGTTAGTTGGTACTACTTTCGCATCACTCGCGCAAGCAGAGAGCCCTGTCCGCGAGTCGCTCGAAAAAATGAGCTTTTTTAACGCCACGCCCAACCCGCAGGCCGACTACTACATCATCCTACGCTCCGCCAGCTGGTGCCCCCCCTGCCAGCACAGCATGCCACACTATGTCAAGATCTACCAAGAGATGAAGAAATCGGGCAAGGTGGAGCTCATCCTCTGGAGCGCGGACAAAGACCAGCCCTCGGCGCAGAGCTTTGTCAATGAGCACAGCGCGAGCTTCCCCGTCACCATGGATGCCCAAGTCCTGCGCAACATCTGCCAGGGCAGGAGCGTGCCTCGCGCCTACGTCCTAGACAAGTTCGGCAAGCTGCTCTACTCGGGCCATGGCAACATCCTCAAGACCTGGCGCTACGCGACACTGGACTACGAAAAGAACAAGCCCGAGATCGAGGCACAAATGGCTCTCAAGGCTAAGAACCAATCCCGATAACGGGAGCAGGGGGAGAGCACACAAAATTGAAGATTGACAGGGCTCAGAGATGATCTATACTAGCACTATATCATCACCAACCCTGATGATCATCAATCAACATGCACAAAAAAATTCTCCCCCTTCTGCTCGCGGCGAGCCTGCTCGCACCCCTCAGCCACGCCCAGTTCAACCTCGGAGACGGCGACCGCCTCGGCGGCAACCCTCATCTCAACAAGGCGCTCAAGAACAAGAAGGAAGAAAGCAAGACACCCAAAAAGGTACGCAGCGTGAAAGAAGCGCTCAAGCAGATGAGCTTCTTCAACGGAGAGCCCAATCCCAACGCGCAGTACTACATCTTCCTACGCTCTGCAAGTTGGTGTGGACCCTGCCGCGCCGAGATGCCCGAGATTGTGGAAATCTACAAAGACATCAAAGCTAGCAAGAAAGTCGAGCTCATCCTCTGGAGTGCGGACAATGATCTAGAAAAGGGCAAGAAATTCCTGACTGACCACAAGGCACCCTTCCCCGGTACGATGGATGTCAGCATCCTCACGGAGCTCAAGGGCGGCAGCAGTGTACCGCATGCCTATGTGCTGGACAAGAAAGGCAAGCTCCTCTTGCGCGGGCACGGCAGTATTCTCAAAAATTGGAAGTACGCGACGCTCGACTACCGCAAGAATCGCAAAGAAATCCAAGCGCGCATGGAGGGACTGACCGCGGCTCAATAAGAAGTAGCGCTCAGATACCATTTTGCAAGCCCAAGCAGCGGAAGCACGCAAGGTGCTTCCGCTTATTTCGTATCGCTAGGCCACCCATCACCGCCGAAACGCCCCCTTAGCGGTGGAAAATAAATTAGAACCATCTCTGCACTATTCGCTCGTACTGAGACTCTATCCATGCTATAAGGTATAGACTGTCACATGGCAGCCCAATCTCAACTCCTCCTTGATATGAAAAAGAAATCCTACCAACAAAGCCTCCAGCGCGCCATCCAGCGCGGAGCCTTCCTCACCTTTCTCACGAGCATGCTCCTTGTCCCCCATTTTGCAGAAGAAGTAGACGAAGGCGATGATCGCATGCGAGAAGAACTCAGCTCACTGCAAGCGCAGCATGACGACAGCCAGCTCATCCTCTCCCTACTAGAGCGCTACGGCAAGCAAATGACAGCCGACGCCGAGAACATCTCCGATGACGACTTCCCCGATGGCAAGAGTATCTTGCGAAATCGCGCTAAAGCTCTCGGGCAGTCACAGTATGCGTGGAATAAGCTCCAGAATGACCTGCGCAAATGGGCGCAGCTGCGAGGTGGCGCTGGCGACCCCGACTCGCCGCTGAGCGCAGACGAGCTCAAGAAAAACCTCCAGCAGCAGCGCGCGCTAGAGATCTGCACCACCAGCGAAAGCATGTCCGCCGCGGAGGAATTCGACTTCCTCAAAGCCTACGACGCCGATGCCAGCACAGCCACCATGATGAAATACGCTGACCCCTCGTGGAGCGAGGATGACATCACGCTCAGCGATGAGAGCATCACGGAGCACTACAACGAGCGACTGCGCGAGGCCTATAAACAGCGCATCGAGGCGGTCTCATCTCATCCTGAGAAAAAGCGCCTCATCCAGCTCATCAAATCCGCGGAGAAAAACTTCCAAGCCTACGCGGAGAGCTGCTATGACATAGGGGGCAGCCAGCCCTTCCGAGCATCAAAATACATCGCAGCGGAGAATCAGTCGCGCGTCATCATCTGGCATCTGCGCGATCTCGATCGCTATTTCCCACTTTAGGGGGCGAAGGTCACAAATCGACATGTGATTTGTCACAAATTGATGGCTCAGCTGTTCTCAGAGCCATCAATTTGTGGATCAGGGGGCAGGGCTGGATAGCTCCGAGCTGAGCGCATCAATACCCAATCCAACCCCGCGCAGAAAGAAAAAATCACTATCTGTCATTTTACACTTGACTCCGTACATTTTCCCGCGTATAATCTCGCCCACATACAGGGCTATGGTGTAATTGGCAACACA
>CAYJLP010000146.1:0-6905 GCA_964371115.1 uncultured Akkermansia sp.
ATTCTCCTTGCGATTCGTCTAGGGCTACCAGAATCTGGCAGCGCGTGCGCATCGTTGATGAGCTAGATTTGCTCTTAATTAGAGTTTGCAATTGCTCGTATTCTTGTGCGTTAAGGTGTACTTGTATTCTACGTTGTCTTACTATAGTAATATTCTTTATTGAAACACTATTTTACATTACCAATAGTATTTTAGTAAGACTTATTTTGGAAAAAATCAACATTACTTTACACTAGAGGCTCTCTTTTTTGCGTTTTGTGCCTAATCATCTTCAACCCCTTGTAACCATTGCAACCTGTAAAGATCTTATTATCAAAAAGGTTGAAGATAGCGGGAGATCGGTTGAATGTATATTTTCCACCCTTAAGGGCTTCACTCACATGGCTTTATGCTCAAGGTTGAAAAGAACGGAAAATAAATGCCCTTATAAGGGGGGAGGATTGAGGCTTGCGCCCTCATGCGATAGAATGCTAGAATGAGTGAGCACCATTTGCAGCGCGTCACGAAAAAGGCACATTCCACCCCCTCAGATCACCAACCCAAGAGAGCCCGAGAAGGTGCTTGCGAATTATTGAGTCATTCTAAATAAAGGGTGTTTTTGAAAGAAAGTGATACATTGAAATCATAATATCCTAATTATGAACAAAAATACTTCCCGTTTGTGTAGTATTTAAAGTAAATCGTAGGGCTTCACTGGTAACGGCGAAGCCCTTAACTTTGCGAAATACAAAAAAATTGAAGTCTGCTCCTCGGTCACCTTTTGGAGTTTATTCTGTTTTGAATCTATTTATCGGGGCTGCTCGGGCGTGAAGGTGAAGTCAATGAGCTCATTGTCGATATCGACGCGGAGTGGGATGACCTCGACTTGCTGTCCCGCGAGGTAGTAGCGTCCATCCATGGCACTCCATGCTTGCTTGCTGCGCTCATACCACCAGCGCGTGGTGTTGGGGAGTTGCTTGGCGGGGATGAGACCCTGTAGCTGGAGCTCGGGGATGCGGACGAGTAGCCCCATCTCCCAGATCTGATCGATAAAGGCTTGCCATGGGCGCGGGCTTTCGAACTCGCTCTGTGCGGCGAGGTAGCTGAGTAGCTTGTGCTTGCGCGCTTCGGTCTCCGCGCTGGCGGAGAGTCGCTCGGTCTCTGAGATGTGATCAGCAATGGATTGCATCTGGGTGGGCGAGGGCAGGGCAGGGCAGCCGAGGCTACAGAGGCGGCGCAGGGAGCGATGCACGATGAGATCTGCGTAGCGGCGTATGGGACTGGTGAAGTGGCAGTAGTCCCCCTTTGCCAGTCCGAAATGTCCCAGTGGCTTTACACTGTAGCGCGCACGCATCATGGAGCGTAGCAGCGATTGCTTGAGCATCATCTCATCGGGACTCTCCTTGATGCGGGCGAGTACCTCGTTGAGCTCTTCGCGTGAGGGGGTGTAGGAGCAGGGGATGCCGTATTGCTTGAGCAGTAGGGATAGCTCTTGGAGCTTGGCTGGCATGGGCGGCTCATGGATGCGGTAGACGGTGGGGGTGAGCGATTCGCGTAGTTTGCGCGCGACGGCTTCATTGGCCGCGAGCATGAACTCCTCGATGAGCTCGTGGGATTCATCACTCTGCTCCATGTGGATATCAGTGATTTCTCCATACTCGTTGCTGATGAGCTCGAGCTGGGGGAGGTCGAGATCGAGTGAGCCCTGCTCAAAGCGGCGCTGGCGTAGTACGCGCGCGAGCTTCTGCGCCTCGGTCATGAGATCCGCAATCTCGGCAGTCTCAGCCTGCGCGCGTCCTTCTAGGATGGCGAGTGCCTCGGGGTAGGTGTAGCGGCGCGCGGAGCGGATGACGGCGAGGGCGATGTCGGCGTGGTAGCAGTGCCCCTCGTGGTCAATCTGCATGAGGCAGAGGAAGGTGAGGCGCTCGACATGGGGCTTGAGCGAGCAGATCTCATCACAGAGGCGCGGTGGCAGCATGGGCAGGACGCCGTTGGGGAGGTAGGTGGAGTTGCCCCGTTGCTGTGCTTCGGCGTCTAGTGCGCTGCCAGGGGTTACGTAGTGGCTGACGTCAGCGATGTGGACGGCGAGCTCCCAGCCTCTGTCATGGGCGCGTACGGCGATGGCATCGTCAAAGTCGCGGGCGGTCTCGGGGTCAATGGTGATGACGCAGCGATCTCGCCAGTCCTCACGATGCGCGCAGTCATCATCACTGATCTCTGGTGAGATGCGGGCGGTCTCGTCGAGTACGGCTTGGGGGAATTGCTCGTGTAGTCCGTAGCGACGGATGAGTGAGCGCATCTTCACGCCCTCGTCATCGGGCCAGCCGAGTACCTCGATGATGCGTCCCTCTGCGCTGACGCGCTCGCTGGGGAAGCGGCTTGGCTCGACGAGTACTTGCATGCCTACGAGGGTGTGGAGCGGGGGGCGTGCGGTGAGCGTGATGGTGTCGGGGGTGTGCTTGCTTTTGCTAATGACGCTGCCGAAGCGTCCTCGGTCGACGTAGATGCCCTCCCAGACGAGGTGACGGCGCTTGAGTATTTCTTTGATTTTGAACTCGGGTTGCATGTCGTCGACGTAGCGCGCGTGCCGACCGCGATGACCACGGTGGGCGGGCTTGAGGCGCATGCGTACCTCGACGAGGTCGCCGTCTTGGGCTCCTCCCTGTGTGTGGTCGCGTAGGATGAACTCAGCGTGGCTGTCGAGATGCGGCAGGCTCTCGCGGAGCTGCTGGCGGCTCTCATCATCGGGGATGAAGAGGAATTTCCCCGTTTTGCTCAGTCGGCGTACGCGTCCCATGTAGGTGCCAGCGTCTTCGCCGTCGATGCCTGCAAGTGTGTAGCGGGAGCGGCGCAGGCGCTTGACCTTGCCTTCTGATTCCCACTGGCGCATGAGCTCGCGTAGGGTGGCTCGCTGCTTGGAGTCGATGCCGAGGTCGCGTGCCATCTCGGCGATGAGGCGCGGAGAGGAGCGATGCTTTTGGAGGTAGTTGATGAGGCGTTGCTCGAGGTCGGGGTCAGAGGGCATGTGTGGGGGCGAGGGGGGTTATTTGACGCGATTGACGAATTGGATGAGTACCGTGGGTAGATCCTTGGAGTCGTAGTAGCGTGCGGAGTGGAGGCGCGCGGCTTGGGCGCGTATCTGCTCGTTGATTTGCTTGATGATGGGGAGGTAGGCTTCTTCGTAGCGCTTCTGATCCTGTGGGCTCAGTGCGTCGAGCATGCCAAAGCCCTGTCCCCATTCGATGAGCTCTTGCTGGATTTTTAGCAGGTCGACGACGGCGGAGTCCGCGAGCTGCTGGTTGTTAATCTTGGCGAGTGTCTCGTAGAGCTTGTTGAGTGTGATGATGCCATGCCTGATATGTGCCTCGGACTCGGGGAGCTTGATTTGGGCTGCTGCTGGGGGGGCAGGGGCTGCAGGGGCTGCAGGGGCTGCAGGGGCTGCAGGGGGGGGCTCAGCGGGTTGTTGGGCGTGGCTCAGGCTGAGACTGGCGATGAGGGGGAGTAGTGGGAGAAATGGGGGAGGGGACTGGTTCATTGATCAAGGAGTTTGCAAAAGAGTTGGAAGGTCTGGACGAACTCGGCGCTACCGTAGGATTGAGCCTTCTGGATGCGGTAGATCTCGTGGTAGACCTTCCCCCAGCTCTCGCGTAGGGGGCGTTCGTATTTCTGGCGCAGGGGCTGTGCTTCGGCGTCGGAGAGCGCGGCGTGGGCGTTCATGGTGCGTCCTATGACGGCGAAGCGCTCAATGAGGGCGCGCAGGGCGGGGGTCGCCTGCGTGGCGCTCTGGCGGCTCGTGACTTGTGCGAGTAGGGCTGCGCTGTCGCGGCCGAGTTTCACATGCTGCTGGAGGAGCTCATCGAGCGCAACATCTTGTGCTCGCACTTCGGGATGAAGGGCGAGCACGACGGCTATACTGCTGTAGAGGAGGGGGTGGGTTGTCATGAAGCTTTCTTGCCCGAGTCGAGCTCGCGCTGGCGGCGGGCTTCCTCGCGAGCCTTGCGTCGCTCTTCCTCGATGCGCTTGCGGTCGGCTTCGAGCTTCTTGCGTCGCTCTTCGTTTTCCTTGGCGCGGTCGATCTCGCCGTAGATGGCTTTGATTTGCGATTCGCTATGGTTGACCGAGTTCTGCAGTGTGGTGATGCGGCGTGTCAGGTCGTTTTCGAGGCTACGCGCTTTGCTCTGGCGCGAGCGCAGCTCGGAGCGCAGCTCGCCGTATTGCTCGACGATGGGGGAGCGGTATTTCTCAGGGAAGACGTGGCGGTTGAGGCGTAGTAGCTCGCGGTAGGGTTCGTTGTCGGTGAGCATTTTCATCGCCTCGGCGTGCTCTCCTTTGCACATGGTCTCGCGGATGAGGTCGAGATCTGACCAGACTTTTTCGAGGAGGGCGACTATCTCGCCTTCACCTGACTTTTCACTGCCACGCTCCTTCTCCTTGCGGTTGCGTAGCACTGTCTCGGCGCGGGTGAGGATGGATTTGAGCATGCTGTAGCTCTTTTTGTAGGGGGCGATCCAGCGCTCTGTCATGGCACTGCGGAGATCCTCATCGAGTTGTTCTTCGAGCTCTTCGAGGAGTTTGTCTTCTCTTTCCTTGAGCTGTTCGAGGCGCGTGGCACTCAGGCGGTTGCGCTTGCGATCCTCGGCGACCAGTTGCTTTTTCCAATATTCAGCGAGTTTCTCGAGGTTCTTGTAGTAGAGTTCCTGTGCCTTAGGGTATTCTGTGAGACCGCGGAAGCCGTCTTCGAGCTTGTCAAAAAAGTTCAGCGCGTCTATCTTGCGCGAGAGCTTGCCTTCGGAGAAGCCCTTGACCATGGCATCATAGATGACCATGCCGTCGGTGACGTACTGCATACGCTGCTCGGGCGTGACGACGGTGAATTGGTAGTCTGCGATGAGCGACGCGCGGAATTCTTGCTCCAAGCGCGCGAGCTCGAGTGCGTCTTTGTCGAGCTTGGCGAGCTGCTGGAGGAGTAGCTCGGTGCGTGACTCGATGCGACCGAGTAGTGATGAGGCGGGATCTTCTAGGATCTTGAGCTTCTCGTCCACGCCTTCAAGCTGGGTGCGGATGTTGATGGTGAGATCGCTGGCGCGGCTGATTTGCACGAGCATTTCAGATGCGGCGGGTTTTGCTTCTTGCACGGCGGCTGGGGCAGCAGCAGCGGCTGGCTGATCGCTGGGCGTGGGGGCGTCCTGGGACTGGGCAAGGCAGAATGGGGGCGCGGAAAGCAGGGCAATGAACAGAAGAGATTCGAATTTGGTCATAGGCTCAATTTTTTTATTGCTTGCAGCATAGCATACGCCGTCGGGCTTGCCAACTCAAAAATATACAAGAGAGGTGAAAAAATATGATCTAAGTCTGAGTCGCAGCTGTGAATTTCCGCCTGTGGAATGGTGGCGTGAGTTGGGTGTCTGGCGTGTTACAACGAGGAAGTGGAAGTGATGTCGTATTTTCTCGTAGATCACGCTTGTCAAGAAGGGGGAAATGTGGTATACGCCCGCGTGGAGTTCTCCGCATGATGACGACTCTGTTAATTTTATGAATGAAATTCTGCGCAATCCTACTCTCCTCCTCTTTTGCGTCCTATTTTTAGGCTTAGCTCTGGGGAATATTAAAATCAAGGGCATTTCTCTGGGGAGCTCGGGGGTGCTCTTTATCGCGATGATTGCGGGGCATTTTGGGCTATCTGTTCCGCAGGGAATCTCGGGCTTTGGCACGGCTCTCTTTGTCTATTGTGTGGGGCTGGGCGTGGGGAATCGCTTCTTTGCCGCGCTCTCGAGTCAGGGGACGCGTCTGGTGCTGCTGACTTTTTGTGTGATTTTTTCGGCGTGGTTGACAACTATGCTTTTGTGCCAGATTTTTGGCGTGGAGTCGGCGATTGCGGCGGGGATTTTTTCGGGAGCTATGACGAGTACTCCCGCGCTGGCAGCGGCCTCTGAGGCGCTGAATGAATCGCCTCTGCTCAATATCGGATACGGCGTGGCCTATCCCTTTGGCGTGATTGGGGTGGTGCTCTTTGTGCAGCTGCTCCCACGCCTACTCAAGCAGGATTTTGGCATGCAGTCCACCGAGAGTGATCAGGGGAAGGATCCTGAGAAGATCATCGCACGTGTTGTCACGGTGAGCAATTCGGATCTCTACGGTAAGAGTATTCTTGATTTTGAAAGCGAGGGGCAGATGCTCTGCCGCATCACGCGCAAGGTGGTGGATGATCGTATGATGGCTTTGCAGGAGGGGGACACCTTTGAGGCTGGTACGGAGCTGCTCATCGTGGGATCGCGTATCAATGTGCGTCGCGAGTCGCGCTTCTACGGGCATATGGAACGTAGCAAGCAGCATCCGCGTAGCTTTGGCGATGAGTGTACGGAGCTCATCGTTCTCAATCAATCGCTCTGCGCGCTGCCTCTTGGCGAGCTCAAGCCGCTGAGCAAGTTCGGCCTTGTGATCTCGCGTATCACGAGACTAGGCGCGACCTTTGTCCCCAGTAGTGATACAATGCTGGTGCGCAATGATGTGGTGCGAGTAGTGGGACCTGCCGAGGCGGTGGAAAAGTTCCGCACGACCTGCGGGCACCGCAGTACGGCGCTGAATGCGACGGATATTCTCTCGCTGACGGGTGGGATTGCGCTGGGGATTTTGTTGGGTAATGTGCAGTTCTCCATCGGCGATAGTGACAGCTTTTCTCTGGGGATGGCGGGCGGACCGCTCATTGTGGCTCTTATCCTCGGGCATTTTGGCAAGGTGGGTCCCATCGTGGGCTATATGCCGAGACCGTCGCGTATTTTTGTTATGGAGCTCGCTCTCATGCTCTTCCTCGCGGGGGCTGGGGTCGCAGGTGGTGGGCAGTTGGTTGCGACCTTGCAGCAGCAGGGGCTTTCCATGCTCTTCATTGGCGCGATGGTGACGTTCATCCCGATGATTATCGGCTATGT
>CAYJLP010000147.1:0-6870 GCA_964371115.1 uncultured Akkermansia sp.
TTGGCGCGAAAAGTCTTTGACTTTTCCCTCCAAATCATACCCATGTTATATACAGTGGGCTGGGGTTTTACACGAGGCAAGATGTTTATCTCCCCCCCCCCCACACACACACGAGGTGTCGTGGGGGACTCTGGTCTCAAATTGTCGTGCAATTTGTCTCGTATTGATGGCTCAGAATGCCCTCTGAGACGAAATTTGAGACAAATCCAGCCAAAAAGTGCTCAAAAGACGTGCGGTGCCGCTCATTTTCGAAATCTACAATTTCCCAGAACTAATTTTGCAAGGTTCCCTTATATAGAGTGACGTGAATTTCGAAATCCCCTTATGAGAAGCACGGCGCGGTTAGGATTTCTGCTATATTTCAGTTGTATATATATTAGCTCTTCTTTTCATAGTCATGGAATACAAGAGCCTCAGGCTCGATCCAATCTATTTTTATAAAGAAGAAGTGGCGCACTTTGCCAGGAATACAGCGCGCAATCGCCCACCAACATTCGTAGCCAAAAGGAATATAGCACAGCAATCGCATAGCTCGATAAAGCCAGCGGTACTTTCTCACTCCACTCGCAACCAATGATGAAAACTTGTGTGGCATATAAGGGATACGGTGCTTCCACATCGAGTCTCTCCAAAGACGATAAAACGGAGCATAGCAATAGAGCGCAGGAAAGAGCACAAAGGGCTTGTTTCTCGTCAGATAATGGATGAGAGCAGGGTCATCCATGGCCTGCTGCGCATCTTCTGCCGTGTAGTTGTTGGTACGCATCCATGGAGCATCACCTTGTATCATCTTCTCATAGACGGGATAGAAATGTGGGGCGACTGAGTAGCGTAGAGGCAGCGTGAGGATGCGCCCGCGACACAGCGCATTGATGATATCTTGATCCTTGTAGATAAGCTCTTCTGGAAGATTTTTGCCTATGCTCAGACAGCGCTGAGCTAGACCCTCCTCACGCCAGAGCTTGAGATTCATGACTAATTGTCCCGCATTATAATAGACAGGGATCTCCCCGCGCGCCAAGCCGAAGCTCTCGCACACGGTGCGGACATGATCCTCAAAATGGGAATAAGCAGAGATGGCTAGGTCTTCCACGCCTGCTAGGAGGTGATTACCAAGTTCTATTTCAAAAAGATACTCAATGTCACGTACCAACATAATGTCGGCATCAATGTAGAGGACGCGCTCTACATTCTCCGCTAATAGCTCAGGGAGCAAAAAGCGCGCATACGTTGCAGGAGGATGATGCTCATGCTGGGATATTCCTTCGAGCAGATTGGCTACTTCATGATATGAAAATAGGAAATGTAGCTCTTGGCAGCGCTGCGTCAGTTGTGTAATGATCTGCTCTTCTATATCTATTCCTAATAGATGAATATGGTAGAGCTGCCCACAGCGAGCATGTTGCACTATAGATTCACATGCGAGGGCTGCGGGCACTGAAAAGTTCCGATCCGCCGCGATTGCGACATGAAAGATGCTCTGATCCGTCTCGAGGTCGGGTGGTGCTTGGTGCATAAGTATGAGTAAAGATTAAAGGGAAGGATAAACTGTTTAAGCCCTAGGAGTCTTCAGAAGTTTCTTTAGAGTGCCCAATGATTCACGGCGTACGCGAGCAGCCAGTGATGCTAATGCGAGAGAACAATGCTGATAATCTTCGTTCGAGAGAATGATGGCCTCGCGCATCGCTTCAGCCATCGCTCGGTGATAGACGATGGCATTCTCTGAGTCAAACCCATAAAAACCAGCGAATTTCTCCTCGATAATGGGTATGATCTCAAAGCCGTAGCAGAGCTGAGCCGTCCCTGTGACCCCAGTGGTGATATACCTATCATGATCGGGATTCTCCGCATCGAGTCCGGCGATGATGAAATCTGCCTCACGCAGCTGCTGATACATGTCGGGGAAGTTCAGACGCCCCATGATATGCACATGCTGCTGTATCTCTGAGGGGATGGCTTCCATGTTACCTCGCCCAATCACATACACGTCAAAGGCGAGTCCCTCGCGCTTGAGCTCACAGAGAGTGGAGATGAGCTGCTGATGGTTTCTGATCTCGGGGCTGATTGTCCCTATCATCACAAATCGGGTAATCGCATTTTTGGCTCTCCGCTCTACAGGACCAAAGTAGTGCGAGTTCACCATATGACCCACGGAGAACTTCCCCAGCATGATCACGCGATCGCGCCAACTGTCGCTGGGATCAGGAAAGTGCAAGTCCACCTCTCTCGTATCATGCGCGACGCAAAACACATTTTTTCTTACGGAAGGCCACATGCCAAAAAAACTCTCAAAACATTTCTGTTTTGGTGAAAGTCCCCCGTCGCATTGACGCAATGTATTGATGAGGGCATGCTCATATTCTTTCATTTTTGCTAGCTTGATGACGAATCGTATTCCATTGAGTGAAAGGGGGAAGTCCCTCTTGCGGAGATCGTGCCCATGGAAAGGTTTTTCGGCAAAGACGACTTGATGCGTTAGAATATCCACGTGATAACCCAATTCATTAAAATAGCGTACAAATCCAGGTAGCACCTCTGCGTGAAAGATGTTACCCTCAAAAATCAGTACCGAGGGTTGCTTGGTTCGCGAGAATTGAAATTTAGCGACATCAGCAAAATCGCGTAGTGGTAACTCAAGCAAAGCTTGCTTCATCATTTCTCTTCTCGATGGCGCGACAAAGAGTCTAGTTGCACAAGAGACAAGGATTTTTTTTATAGCAAATAATTTCATAAATAATAAAAGTTTTTATTAGCTGTACTCAGCATTAAGTGTATGAAGCGAACTATTCTTTTTCAATCGTGCATTCCAAATTGCGATATACGAAACGCTAGACCCACTCTATACGATTTCTGATTGGCATTGCTCACGATTGTCGTCAGGACTGATGATAATGATTCTAGGTGATTTCAGATTCATAAAGTAGACTCACTACCTTACCATATTCTACTGCATAGTCAAGAATATTGAAATAGTGAATATATTTTATATTTAGAAATCAAATTAATATCTACCATAATTACCTCTTTCCGCCTACCCCCATAGCTGCATAGCAAGTTAAGTGCACGCTGCATTATGCATGAAAAAATAGGTATACAAGAAACGGCACACTCATCTAGAACACCAGCTCCCCCTACCTTAAAGAGACGATAGTATCATGCGAAATCTACTCCACATGCGCGGGAAGCGACACTTTACAAAAATAGCGACCTTGATCCGCAGAGGCGTGATTCTTTGGAAGTCGCGCATGGCATTCGACATGGCATTCTCGAGCTCAGGTCTCGAGACACCGCAGCTATGCATCCATGTGATGATAGCGCGGCGCTCGTGAGCCACACGCTGATAGAGCCCCATCTGCCATGCATGACGCCTTGCAAATGGGAGTTTGTTGAGCTTCTGCATGAGGGGGATATAGAGCGTGATGTGATTCGTGTAATGCTCAAGTGGTCTTTGAAACTTGGTCGCCTCTCCTACAGCGGAGTCTGTACGCTGGAGATACTCATAGAGAGGCTCGGTCAGACAATAGAACCTATCCACGTAATAGGCATAATTAAGAAAAAAGCACAGATCCTCGTTCAGCGGTACACCTGGGGGGAAATGGATATGATGCTTTCGAATGATATCGAGATCATAGACCTTATTCACGCCATAGGCATGCATGCGTGCGATAATATCGGCACTTATTTCACGCGCATGGTTTTGCTTATTCTCTACCCCCGAATACACTCCCATTTCATGAGCACAACAGTCGACATCCTCATAGGTCTTCTCCAAGCCAAAGCAGAGCATACAGTCGGGATGAGATTCGAGAGCCTCTAGCATCTTCTCAAGAGCCGTAGCTTTGTAGGTATCGTCTGCGTCGAGGAGGATAACGTAGCGCCCGCGAGCATGTGATATTGCAGTATTGCGAGCGACAGAGACGCCTGCATTTGCCTGTTCATAGACACGTATACGCGCATCATTCTGCGCCCACATATCTAGCTGCTCCTGGGTATTATCGCTTGAGCCATCATTCACACAGATAGCCTCCCAGCGGCATTCCGTCTGCGCTTGCAATGATGTCAAACTAAGAGATAGAAAAGACGCACCATTGTACACAGGTATCACCACGGAGAATATCACATCTCCTCTGCTCATCTCATTCATGGGTAAAACTCTCACTTGCTTGGATTAGCGACTGGGGTAATTCCAGTTAAAAAAGCGCGCCACGCGCTGGAGCACAGACTCAGGCAGACAGGCTACGAGCCTCCACCAGAGTGGGTAGCAGAAGGGGATGCGCGTAGCGGCGATCATACTGATCATGATGAACTTCATAGCCACCGAGTTCGTCACGCGTATACCGTGATGCATGCGGTGAGGTAAGTAGGGGATATGGTGCTTCCATGGGGAGCTCTGCCAGAGACTATAGAAGCCCTCATAGCCGCACCGCGGGGCAAAGAGGACAAAGGGCTTGCTGCTGGAGGCAAAGTGGATGATAGAGGGGCTATCAGCAGCCTCGCGCAGCTCAGCGCTATCTGCGAGCATCTGCGGGTGTGCCACCACCTCTGCGGCGCGATCTGTGTAATAGGCATACAGATGGGGAATGACACAGTAGCGCTGAGGGAGAGTCATGATCTGCCCCTGGCAGAGACCATTCATAATATCCTGATCGGGATAGGCTAGCTGTTTGCCCGCGCGCTTCGCCTGCTCGAGCACACGCTGAGTGAGGCGCGCCTCCCTGCAAGCGGGGAGATTAAAGAGGATGAATCCCGAATAGCAATAGATAGACGCGTCCTCCGGGAGGTCAAAATAGCGAGCCCAGCGTGAGTAGTTCTCAGAGAACTTCTTATTCCATACAGGCGCGAGCTCTTGAACCGCTCCGAGCAAATGCGCCCCCATATCAAGGTCATAAAGCTCTGCGAGATCGCGACAGACCATGACATCGGAGTCAGAATAGATCACTCGCTCCACCTCATCAGGCAGGAGCTCTGGGAGCAAGAAACGGGCAAAGGCAGCACTGGGGAAGTAATCCGTCGTGGACACATCCTGCAATGCCTGCCCCACATCGTGGTAGCTGCACCGATGCCCTCCAGCCACACAGAGCTCTCGGATCTGAGCGGTGACAGACTCATCGACATCAATACCTAGTATATGGAGATGGTAGCGACTCGCCGACTCCGTCGCACGGATGAGTGAGAGGCTCGCGAGCGCAAGAGGGATAGAAAAGTTCCTATCCGCGGAAAAGGCGATGTGCCAGTAGACTGGGGGAGGGGTCTCACTCATGAGCAAAGAAGAGAAGTTATTACTATTTTGCATGCGCTTCAGTCCCATTGCGTCACACAGATGACAGACTAAATGTTAGACTGACATCACGACACAAGCCAAGAGCGAAGACGTGTAGAAACTATATAATCAACGCGAGCGCGGATCAAGCAAAATCTAGCACATCAGGCACGGAGACGTGCGAAACTTTGCTTTTCGCTTGCATCGGCAGATGAAAGACATTACCATCAATCATAAAGAAGAATCCTCATCTCAGCACACCTCAGCTCCATCCCATGCCTCCTCTCCTACGCCTCCCGATCGCCCTCCTCCTCCTCGCTCTCCTCGCCTATGGTCTACTCCCCCTCTACACGCAAGATAGACACATCTCAGCGCCTCCAATCAGCCTCATCCCCCCGCAGGCCATCGAGTCAGATCCCTGCACCCCGTGCACCTACATCCTACCACTCGACACCATCACGATCCAACCCGATGAGCTAGCTGATGGGCTAGAGGGAGAGCTCCCCCCATCTCGCCTCCCCGCTGAGGCACTGCGAGGAGAGATACACATCCGCCTCACCGCCACGGAGCAGGGAGACATACGCGTCAGTGCGGATACCGGGCATCTCCGGCTACATGAGCAGGCCACACTCACGCCTCCGCGCCTCCGCGTCCGCTGCGAGCTCGCGGAGGATGAATGGGGAGAGGATATCGTGGAGGATGTGCAGGGTGGCGATACCCTACTCTCCTTTACCCTCCATCTCAATATCGACGTCGAGGAGATCTTCTTTCGCCACCATGAGCTTCAGGCGCACTATGTTCTGACCCTTGATCTCGCATCCCAGCAGCTCTACGTCGAATACCCTGACGGCAGTCTCTCTCCAGCCTTAGAACGCTGTGATGATTGAACAAAAACAAGCAAGAGCGAAAAATAGCTAAAAAACCTCACATTTGTATTGACTTGTGAGACATACTATGCTAATCTCCCCCCAGAGATTACTTGTGAGTTCGCGCCCCCCCTCTCTAGCTTTGCTAGAATTGAACCGCAAGTAGTCTCTTTTCTTTTCCTCTCCCAACACGTCCACGCAACTACTGATAAGCGGACAGCCCGCTGTACTAGCAATAGTTAATAAAACGACAACGGACAGAGCAATGAGAACTCCGTGATCCCATTTCCTTGCACCCTCGCGCATCGGTGCGCAAAAAAGAAGTACGGACAAAAGTTCGCCTTGATTTATTAATCAAGAAAGAATAAAATAAACGCGCATATAATCATAACGACTATGAACACGACTGACAAAGTATTATTCTTCGACACCACCTTACGCGATGGTGAACAATGCCCTGGAGCTTCTATGAATCTCCGTCAAAAGCTCGAAGTCGCCCGTCAGCTCGAAAAGCTCAACATCGACGTCATCGAGGCAGGCTTCCCCTGCATCTCGGATGGCGACTTTGAAGCGGTGCACACCATCGCCAGCACGGTCAAGGCATGCCGCATCGCGGGGCTCGCCCGCTGCGTGGAAAATGACATCCGCCGCTGCGCAGAGGCCGTCGCCCCTGCTGGAGATCGCGCCCGCATCCACACATTCCTCGCCACCAGCCCGCTGCACCGTGAGTTCAAGCTCAAGAAG
>CAYJLP010000148.1:0-6599 GCA_964371115.1 uncultured Akkermansia sp.
CTGTGGATGAGGAGGAGTCGTGGAGCTATCCTGACCTCGTGGCGGTGCAGTGGCCGGCGGGGACATGGGACGGGGAGGGAGCTTATCTTTTAGAGCCTCACACGGAGGGACTCTCGGTGCTCGAGCGTGTGGAGCTGCGTGCTGTTTGTGTTGCGCTGGCAGAGTCGGAGGATGCGTGCCGGCGTGCGCTCTTTCGTGCGCTCTCCTGTGGGGCGTGGGCGCATACCGTGGAGCTGATGCTGTGGGGAGAGATCCCTGAGGAGACGGAGGCGCAGCTGCGCAGCCTCGCGGCGCAGTATGGGGTGGGGCTGCGACTCTATGCACTCGATCCAGCGGAGCTGGGTGAGGAGTGGGGGGCGGATGCGATTTTCCGTGCGAGTGGGCAGGAGATTGTCGCGCTCATGGAGCAGATCCCGCAGCGTGATCTGGCGATGCCGCCGCATCGGGCGTTGCGATTGCCCTCGTTGGAGGGGCGGGCGGATCTGGTCGCGCTGCTGTCGTGGATAGAGCAGTGTGTGGACAGGGGGCGTATCGAGTCCTATGAGCAGCGTGTGGCGGTGCAGTAGTGGGCTATATAGCAGCAGTTGGAGGCACTCAAAAAACAGGCGGGAGAATTATAATAAGAATGCGGAGCATTCTGGATTCTTAAGGTCTAGACCTTAAGCGATCTCTGGCGATCGTTCGCCAGCAGGGTGACGGGACAGAGTCCCGTCGGGCGCACCGCAGGTGTGCGCCCATAGGCATTGAGGAGGCGTAGCCTCCGAAGGGCGTCAGTGCCGCTCAAGCACACATGCCCGCGTGGCAAACCCAGCATCGCCGCCACAGCCTACACTGACGCCCCCGTCAATCTGCACCCGAAGGGTGCCTCTTGTCTGCCGTCGCAAACGCGAAGCGTCCACCGCTTCGCATACACAAACCTTTCAGCTCGACGCATGCTCTTTCAAAAATTCCGCCACCCCATTCTTGGGAAGATGCAGCTGATTCCTATTATAAAGCCGCAGCGTCTTAATCGCGCGTGGCATCGACCCAAACAGCTGCTCGGGACTCAGCCTCTGATCTGCTGGTACATCAATCTTGTGCTGCAGCACAAAGAGCAGGCAGGACACCGAGGGGACGTGATGACTCTCGCTGCTCAAGAAAAGCTGCCGTCCATAGTCCCAAGCCTCCTGCTCGCGCCCACGGATGCGGCAGAGCGCATAAAAAAGCTGGCGTTGCTGGATGCCCGAGGCACCATACTTCACCGCTTGCTTGAGCGCATCGACGGCTTTTTGGAATTGGGGGCGGCGGTGGAGATTGCCGTAGTGCTCGCCGAGCTTCGTATAGAGATGCTGACTCGTGGGGTTGTTCGCAATGCCATCGAGGAGGAATCGCTCGCCGCGGTCGATGTAGTCGCGCATGAGCCGCGCGCGGTGGTGCTCGTCGAGCTCGCGCTGGGCAGAGGTGTAGCCTGCGGCGTTGCTAGCCATCTCAAAGGCTCCTGACGACCAGAGCCGCTCGCGCTTCGGCTGGAGCGTGGTCATCTGCTCATAGCGCTGCTCGACATCTGCCCAGCGATTCTTTGACCACGCGACGGTGGCATCGAGGCGCAGGATCTCGACCGCGAGCGAGCGCAACCCGCCTAGGGCAAAGAAGCTCAGCTGCTGACTCAGCGCATCGCCGCCCGAGAGACTCGCGGGCGGCTGGCGCAGGGACTCTCGCTCCAACTGCGCGCCCATCCACGCCGTCCAAGGGCGCATGAGGGCACCAAAGCCGAGGCAGGCGGCAAGCGCGATGAGAGGGGCGAGGCGTGTCGTGAGGCGGGGCTTCATGAGGAGATGTGTGCGGTGGGCTTAGGAAGATTCCTCCATGCGGGCGAGGATGTCGCGCGTGAGCTGCTCCCATGTGGGGACAGAGGCACTGGCTGCGAGGGCTTTCTGGAGAGGGATGCCCCAGATGTTCTGGTACTCGATGGGGCGGCCGTGGAGGTAGTCCATCGCACTGCTGGGGATGAAGGCACCCATGGGGGCAGTCTGCGTCATCTGGAGATCCACGAGCTTGTCGCCGAGGGGATGTCCACACAGGGCGGCGGAGTCGACGACCTCTTGGACGATGCGGCGCGCGCGCTCGACCTGATCGGGCATGGCAAAGAGCTGCTCGATGCTGATGCCGCCATGCGCGAGACAGAGGCCATTGAAGGGGATATTCCAGCTGAGCTTGCGCCAGAGGATCTCTTCGATCTGGAGGAAGGCGCGCGTCACGATGCCCGACTTGTTAAAGATCTCGCTATAGTGCTGCGCGCGGGCGTAGCTCTCCTCGCGGGCGAGGAGGGGGGCGACTTGGATGCTGTTGCCCCCGCGGTGGATGACATGTCCTGCGATCGTGGACATGCAGCGGATGAAGCAGAGCCCGAGGTAGACGCGCTGTGCGTCGACATGCTCGGCGATGGCCTCGGCGTTGCCCATGCCATTTTGCAGTGTCATGACGTCAGTGTGCTCGTGGAGGAGAGGGGGCAGGGCGGTGGCGAGGGCGGGATTGGAGCTGCTCTTCCAGCAGACGAGGACGAGGTCGACAGGACCGCACTCTTCACTGCTCGCGCAGATTGTCGGCTCGGGCAGCTTGATGCTCCCTGCGTCGCTGTCGATGTGGATGCCCTCAAGGCGCGCCTGCTCATAGCCTGAGCGCATGATGAAGCGTACATCCATGCCCGCGCGGGCGAACATGGCTCCATAGTAGCAGCCGAGGGCTCCTGCTCCGAGTATTGCGATTTTCATGTGCGTGAGCATAGCATTTTTGGGAAATTCTGGCAATAAAAAGATGAACTCTCTTATTGGGGTGCGGGCTCTGAAAAGGACTTGCCAAAGCGGGGGGAATCATGCTACCCTAGGCGCACATGAAAGCTATCACAATCTTAGGCAGTAAGAGCGATCTCCCCTTCATGGAGCCTGCACGTCAGTACTTCGTAGATAACGGAGTTGAAAACGAAGAGGTTATCCTCTCCGCTCACCGCGATCTTCCTGAGCTCATCGAGTACCTCAAGGACCTCGAAGAAGCGGGTACGAAGGCGGTGCTGCTCTGCGTCGCTGGCCTCTCTGCTGCCCTCCCAGGTGTCGTCGTGATGAATACGTCGCTGCCTGTCATCGGTGTCCCCGTCCCCTGTGGACCTCTCAATGGCATTGATGCGCTGCTTGCCATCTCGCAGCTCCCCGGTGGCGTCCCTGCAACGACAGTCGGCCTGCACTCCAAGGCTCCTCTGAATGCAGCTCAGGCGGCGCATCGCATCATCAAACTCGCTCAATAATCCCTCACCCCCCACACGTCACCATGGCTGAGATACGAGAAGAAGCAATAGAGCAGGCTCTCACCGCGTGGACAGAGTACATCCTCGATGGCCTACGCCGCGATGACTCGCTGCCCATTGCCTTTGTCGGACTCATCAGTCACGGTGATGTACTGGCACAGAGGCTGGTCAAGCGTCTCGCGGCTGCGGGCTACGTCGCGCAGTATGGCGCGATTGATATCACGCTGTATCGCGATGACTTTTCGATGAAAGGACGCAAGCCCGCCTTGCGTTCTTCCTATTTACCTTTTTCCACCGATGGGATGCGTCTCATCCTCATCGACGATGTGATCCAGACGGGGCGCACGATACGCGCCGCGCTCAATGCGATCTTTGACTATGGCCGCCCCGCCTCGGTGGAGCTCCACTGCCTCGTCGATCGACAGGGGCGTGAGATCCCTGTGCAGCCCAATTATTGCGCCTTCCACCTCTCCGCTCTTGAGGGGAAGCAGGTGAAGCTGCGCCTGACTGAGATTGAGGGGGAGGATCTCATCACTTATTAAGCTCCCCACGGAGTGACCTGCACTCCACGAACCCTTTTTGCTCGATATGAAACCATTGAAAGATCTGCTCACCATCGGAGCCCTCGCGGACGAGGACATCCACAATATCCTCGATAGCGCATCGGCGATGAAGGATATTTTTACCAAGAGCGTGAAGAAGGTCCCCGCTCTCAAGGGGAAATCCGTCCTCACGCTCTTCTATGAGCCAAGCACGCGCACGCGCTCTTCCTTTGAGGTAGCCGCCGAGCGACTCTCGGCCGATGTCACGACCTTCAGCGTCTCCACCTCTGCCGTGGTGAAGGGGGAGAGTGTGCATGATACCATCGACACGCTCATGAGCATGAAGATGGACTACATCATCGTGCGTCACAAGAACAGCGGCATCCCCGGTGTCATCGCGCGCCACTGCAAGGCCTCGGTGATCAATGCTGGCGATGGCGCGCATGCGCATCCCAGTCAAGCATTCCTCGATGCCTTCACCATACGCGAGCATTATGGCGAGGTCGCAGGCAAGCGCGTCGTCATCATCGGCGATAT
Source organism: uncultured Akkermansia sp. (assembly GCA_964371115.1). Taxonomy (GTDB): domain Bacteria; phylum Verrucomicrobiota; class Verrucomicrobiia; order Verrucomicrobiales; family Akkermansiaceae; genus Akkermansia. The sequence continues at coordinate 4,357 of CAYJLP010000148.1, forward strand.
CCTTCATAGCCGCGTCGCGCGCTCCACGAGTCTGCTGCTGCGCCGCCTCGGTGCTCAGGTCGCCTATATGGGACCAGGCCCCCTCGTGCCGCCTGAGGCGCACACAGGGATCACGCGTCTGACGAATTGGGATGACACCTTCCGCTGGAAGCCCGATGTCATCTACCTGCTGCGCGTGCAAAATGAGCGCATGGATACGCCCTTCTTCCCCGCTGGCGACTATCACAAGAGCTATGGTGTGACCGAGGAGCGTCTGGAGCGCATCGCAGGCGAGGGGCTCATCATCATGCACCCCGGCCCCATCAATCGCGGCGTCGAGCTGTGCGATGCCGCGACCGAATACAGCCGTAGCCTTATCAATGCTCAGGTGGAGAATGGCATCGCCGCCCGCATGAGCATCCTCTATCACCTCTGCCCCCAAACGCGCCAACATGATTGATACCCCCCTTTCTACGATGATCATCCCTCACGCTGTCTATGGTGAGGCGCAGCCCCTCAACATCACCTGCGAGGACTACTCCGCCGAGCAGCTCGCCAACGCGGTCTGGCTTCCTGGTCTCTTCGACATGCATGTCAAGATAGGCCAGCGAGGCAAGACGAATCGTCAGGTGATGAAGTCTGCCAGCGAAGCGGCGCGCCAAGGCGGCGTGCGCGGCATGCTCGTGCTGCCTACGCCGACGCTCTGCTTTGACAATGTCGCGCAGATAGATAGCTTCTTTGACGGCACGGCTCTGTATGCCGATGCAGATGTCGATATGCTGCCCGCGGGCACGATCTCCAAGGACTTGGAAGGCAAGCAACAGGCACCCTACGACACGCTCAAGGGGCGCGGCGTGCGCATCATCAGTGATGCCGAGCGTCTCCCCAGCAGCATGCTCATGCTGCACCGCGTGATGAAGTACGTCGCCGAGACAGGGCTCATCATCGCGCTGCGCGGTGATATCCCCAGTCTCACAGAGGGCTGCTGCGTCACGCCCAGCACGACTTCTTACAATCTTGGACTGCATGGCGCGCCCTGCTGTGCGGAGGAGATAGGCACGGAGATCATCATCCGTCTCGCCCGCGATGCGGGGGCGACGCTGCATATCCAGACGGTGAGCACCGCCGAGAGCGTGGAGATCATCCGTCGGGCAAAGGCTGCAGGCCAGCCCATCACGGCGGAGGTAGCTCTCCATCACCTTCTCTACACGCATGAGGATATTGGCGACTATGACACCTCGTTCAAGACAGTCCCGCCGCTGCGTCACCGCCATGACTGCGACGCGCTGCTTGCGGGGGTCAAGGATGGCACCATCGACTGCATCGTCAGCGATCACACGCCCTGCACGCCCTTTGACAAGAAGCAAGATTTCCCCACCGCACCTCAGGGCATGATCATGCTCGATACCTTCCTGCCGCTGCTCTATACGAAGCTCGTCAAGACGGGCAAGCTCAGCTGGGAGGAGCTCATCCGCGCCTGCTGTACGAATCCTGCGCGCATCGCGACAGGTAGCGAGACGAGCGGCGCGCCCGTGGTCTTCCTCCCCGACGGCGCGCGTACCATCACGCCCGAGCTGCTACCTAGCGCGACGCTGAATAGTCCCGTACTAGGGGCGACTCTCGAAGGCTGCGTGATTGACTGCTCATTCCTTCGCCACTGAGTCTATGAATATCTGTATCATCAGCGATGAGAAGCAGGGGCATCTCTCCCAGACCCAAGGGCTCGCTGAGGCGCTGATGCGTCAGGCTGACGCGCGCAAGCCCGAGCTCACGCATCGCTGTGCCCAGTGGAGTGTGAAGGGCAAGGGATTTTTTGAGAAGATTTTTTACAAAGGAGAATCTCAGGCTGATGCCGATGAGCTGCGCTTTGACCTCATCCTCTGCGCGGGGCATAGCACGCATGCGGCGGCACTGAGCCTCGCGCGTCAGCACAAGTGTCTCTGCATGGTCTGTATGAAGCCCAGCCTGCCGCTCTGCTTCTTTGACCTTGCGCTCATCCCTGAGCATGATTTGGTAAAGATGCGCTGCCGCAGCGGCAAGCGCATCTTTGCGACGAAGGGCGCGCTGAGCAATATCGACGCGAGCCAGCATAGGCAGGGGCGCTATCAGCTCTTTCTCATCGGTGGAGCGAGCCGCGAGTTCGACTGGGACAGCGAGGAGCTCATCAATCAGATCGAGCACATCACGCGCTACAGCACGCTGCCGCTCATCCTCACCACCTCACGCCGCACGCCCAGCGACTTTGCGCACGAGGTGCATCAGGC
>CAYJLP010000149.1:0-6582 GCA_964371115.1 uncultured Akkermansia sp.
AAAAAGCCGCGAATTCTCGCCAAAATGCTGCAAAAGGCGTGCTGTGTCGCTCATTATCGAAATCTACAATTTTCCAGAACTAATTTTGCAAGGTTCCCTACAGATTACTTGTAGATTATCACGCGCCACTGCGTTCTATAAGGTAGAAAGAAACCCGCTAGATCATTATCAACCCTCACAGCACATAGACATTCACATGAGAGCCACATTCATCACCAGCATTTGCATCATGATTATCGCAATCATGACTCCCTGCGCCGATGCCACTCCTAATCCTGCACGTCAGGCGAAGATGAAAGCTCAGCTCAAGGCTCGATTTGACAAAGACAAAGATGGTAAATTGAGCCCCAGCGAGCGCGAGGAGCTAAAGAAATACCGCCAGTCTGTACGTGGCGGTAAAGGACCAAAGCCATCGAAATAATTTTTTTTGAGAGAGAATACACGAGTAGAGGTGGGAGGAGCATGGCTCTTCTCACCTCTTTTGTGCCGTGTTGCCCCTCCCTCTCGTAAAGGGGAGGGCTTTTTTCTTGCGAGATCAGATTTTGAGTGCCGATATTTGAAATTAGAAACGTCTTATCAGCCCTCGGTGCAACTGCAAAGCTTGATTTCCTGCGCCGTCAGCAGCTTGACGCGCGTCGAGAGAGCGTGGAGGGCGATGAGATGCAGCATCTCATCTACCGTCGTACAAGCATCGCTAATCACGCTGACAGGGTAGCACTGGGCGGCGAGCGAGAGTGCGGTGTGGGTGACGCAGTTCTGCGTCATCATGCCGCAGATGTAGAGCTCGGTGACGCAGTGGGCTTCGAGCTGGCAGGCGAGCTCCGTCTGGTGGAAGCTATCGGCATAGTGCTTGACCACGATGGGGGCGAGTGGCGCGAGGGCGCGCAGCTCCGCGTGGATCTCCGCACCCAGGGTCTCGGAGTTGAAGAAGGGGGCGAGACCCTGCAGGGGATCAGCGATGTGCTGGACGTAGATGACGGGCAGCTCTGCGGATTGGAAGCGCTGGATGCTCTCTTTTACACGCTCGAGTACATCGGCTGTATTCCATAGAGGGTAGCCACCTCCGGGGAAGTAGTCGTTCTGGATGTCGATGACGAGCAGGGCGGGCTTGGCTGGGTGGATAGGGGGGGTGGTGTTCATGGTGCTGAGATTGATTATCTGTGTGGGTGTGTGGTGGGGGATTCTATAGCTCCTCGTCTGCTGTGTCGAAGAGTCGCGCAGGGCGAAAGGCAAAGAGGCTCGCTGTCATCTGCCCGCCTGCGCTACAAAGTTCCTCATTATAGCGCTCGACTGCCAGATTGTAAAGGTGGCCCAGCTGGTGTTGATCGTGGTAGGCTGTTTCTAGCCCCGCGAGCTTGCTTGCGAGGCGCTCATCATGCCATAGCTCTGCGGTCTCGCAGATCTGCTGGCTGTAGCGGTCGAGCCCGGCGCGTAGCTGCTCCTCGCAGAGCTGGAGGCGCGCCATGGATTGCTCGTTGTTGATGACGTCGTGCCCCTGGAGGATGAGGTGGGCGAGCTGCTGCTCGATGTCTCTGAGCTCAGCGCGTGCTTGAGCCTGCTGCTCGAGGGGGTAGCGCGCCCACTGGGAGAGTAGGGCGCTGAGCTCGCGGTGCTGGGTTTTGAGCTGATTGAGACTCTGCTGCCATTCGAGCAGCACGGTGTTCCAATAGCTGCTGATCTGCTGGTAGCGGCGCAGTATCCATGTGAATAGCAGGATGATGAGGCTGGAGGCGATGAGGGCAGGCATGATGCTATGATGCCACGAGTGGGGGCGAGAAGGCGAGCAGTTAGGTCTAGCAGTTAATCTGAGGGGGGAGGCTTTTTTGTGAGTGATATTCCCTGTGTGCTTATTGTCTGTAATCACGGGCGTTCTGCACGAGTGGAGGAGAGAGCGGGCTTTCCTCCAGACAGCAGCAAGCCTGCTGCCACGCGGGAGTGGGCAACAGGCTAGATGATGATGCTGGAGGGTGGAGAGGGGGATTAACGGCGCGCAAGGGGGCTTGATGCGGGGACTTTGCTGGTGGTGACGCTTCTCTTGACGACGGTGCCGCTCTTGCTGGTGGTGGTTCTGGTGGTGACGACTTTTTTCTGAGTTCCCGAGGCGGTGTGGACGTAGTAGACCTTGCGCTTGACGGTGGTCTTGCCCGCTGTGGGTTTTTTACCTGCGCTAGGCTTTTTATCGACACTGGGTTTTTTGTTGGCACTAGGCTTGCTGTTGGCGTTGGGTTTTTTATCAGCGTTAGGCTTCTTGTTGGCGTTGGCCTTTTTGTCGGATTTTTTGACCTTTGCGACGCTCGCAGCAGCTGCTCGCTGCCTTTGGGATGACTCAGGGCTGGCGAGGCTGGGCAGGGCTAGAGCGGAGGCGAGAAGGAGGACGGAGACGAGGGAGGTATTGTTCATTTCGTTGTGTATCTATTTGTTTGTTGTTTGTTTTGTTTGTACCTTTAAGAACGAGAGTGCTGCTCAGAATCTACATCTTGCTATATTTTTTACTCCCCCTGAATGCTGAGAATCGAGGTACCCTCGTAAGGAGAAAGCCCCCCTTTGCGCAGTGCAAAAAAAAATAGCCCCTTCGTGATGAAGGGGCTGATTTGCCAGTGAGCGTGCTGTGAGCATCATTTCTCCTCATTGCCAGCGGGCGAGCTCGCGATGCGTGTCGTGCTCACATGATGGGCGATATTGCCACGGTCATGCCCGAGCTGTAGCTCCTTGCCGTGCAGGGCTGTGTTGGGCGCGTAGCGCAGGATCTCTCCCGCTATGTAGTTGAGCTTTTCGGTGGTGTTCATCACCTTCACCCAGATGGGCAGGGCGAGTGCCGCTCCATAGCCCTTGTCCATGATGGTTTTGTTGCTGTCAAATCCCAACCAGACGACGGAGGTGAGCTCGGAGTTGAATCCGCAGAACCACGCATCGCGGTAGCGGTTCGTCGTGCCTGTCTTGCCTCCTGCGGGGGAGAGGTAGCCTATTTTCTTCATCGCGGCGGCCGTGCCTGTCTTGGTGATTTCTTGCAGGATGTCCAGTGTCTGCGCATTCGCACGGACGGAGTAGACCTGGGTGTGCTTTGCCTTGCGCTTCCAGATGACGCGTCCTGTGCGGTCGACGATGGAGTCGATGAGGTAGGCATCGGCGCGTACGCCTCCATTGGCAAAGGTGGTGTAGCTCGACGCGATCTCGCGCGGCGTGCTCTCCCAGGTGCCTAGATAGATGGTGGGGCCTAGCGGCTTGCTGTGGTGGTTGATGAGGCCTGCTTTGTTCGCATCGGCGATGACGTTGGCGAGACCTACTTGATTGCCGACGCGGGCGGTCATGGTGTTGCGGCTCTTGAGCAGTCCCTCGTGGGCTTCTCTCATGCCGCCAAAGATGCCGTTGGAGTTACGTGGTGACCAGTTGGCGAACCCCTTGATTTCACCGACTGCGATCTTGCCATCCGAGATCTTGTCCGTCGGCTTGCCGCCGCGCTCAAAGTAGCTCGCGAAGATGAAGGGCTTGATGGTCGAGCCGACGGGGCGTAGCGACTGTAGCGCGCGGTTGAAGTCTGAATCCTTGCTGTCTCGCCCGCCGATGACGCTGCGGATGGCTCCTGTCTGGTTGTGGATGATGACGCAGGCGACCTGGAGGTACTCGGGCTCGGCGAGGTACTTTTTCTTGCTCTTGCCGGCGTAGAAGTCGCGGCGCAGTCGCTGGTACTGCGCGCGTGTTTGGTGGCGGTAGCCTTTGGCTGATTCGATGTTTTGCTCGATGTGGGAGTTGATTTCCTCGAGGGCTTTGTTCTGGAGCTTGAGGTCGAGGGTGGTGTTGATGATGAGTCCGCCGTTTTCTGTGAAATCAGCCGCACTGATGATGCCCTTGTGCTCGAGCTCGGGCACGATTTGCTCGAGCTCCTTGCGCACGGTGTTCATGGCGTAGTTCTCATTGTTGTAGCCAGCGGGCCACTCGGTGCGGATGGGCTCGGCGAGTGCTTCTCGGTACTGCATGTAGGTGATGCTGCCGCGTCGCTGCATGAGAGATAGGACCTGGTCGCGTGCTTCTTTGGCAAAGACGGGGTTGCGGTGCGGTGAGAGGTTGTTGGGGTTTTTGATGATGGCGGCGAGGAGCGCGGATTCCGCGATGGAGAGGTCGTTGACTTCTTTGTTGAAGTAGCCACGCGTGGCTTGCTTGAGGCCGCGGAAGGAGTGTCCCCAGAAGATGCGGTTGATGTAGCAGAGGATGATCTCTTCTTTGCCATACATGGCTTCGATGCGGCGGGCAAGGGCGATCTCGATGAATTTGTTGTGAAAGCTGCGATCCTGATGGTCGTAGGTGTTCTTCGCCAGCTGCATCGTGAGCGTGGAGGCACCTTGTGTGGTGCGGTAGTGCTTGAGCACCTGCATGCAGGCACGCACGAGACCGACGGGGTCGACGCCCGTGTGCGTCCAGAAGCGCCTGTCCTCCTGTAGGGTGAGCGCGTCGATGAAGTACCCAGGCACCTCGCTGAGATCCTTGATCATGTGCCTATTCTCCCCGTGGAGGGTGCCGATGACCTCCCCGTACATATCATAGATGATGGTGCGCGCAGGCATGCGTGTGACCGCTGAGATGTCGTAGGGGCTCGCCTGACTGGTGTAGTAGACGATGGTGCTCAGAGCGGTGATGAGTGTGAGGTAGACGAGGCTCGCGCCAAAGCGCATGAACTTGTAGACCCCCATGCTCATGGGGAAGATGATGCAGGGGAGCAGCAGCATGAGGTTGCGCGGCATCATGAGGAAGTAGTGTGCGACCTTCAGCGGGGTGATCTGCGCTGGTGGGGGCAGATCGAGGGGCTTGTGCCACGGGATGACCTCGCAGCCCTTTTCATGGGGCGGCTGGCTGGATTTGCCACGACGCGGTGGGGGGGATGCTGCGGGGGGCGGCGAGCCGGTGTGCATACCAGGGCGATAGCCGTAGCTGTGGGGGTGCTGGGAGGCATGGCGACGCAGCGACGAGGACACACGGGGTGCCGTATGGGGCGAGTTGGGTAATTGGTTTTTCATGGGGTGTTGTCCCCATTATCCTTATTTTTGCCCTGATAGACAAGCTCTGTATCTGACTGTGCAAACGGTAATTATGTCATAATTGTAAAAGTTAAGTATCCTTACAATAACATACAGAGACCCCCTCTTTTTTGTTAGAAAAGAGGGGGTCTCGAATAATGAATTATTTAAATTGTGGAATTATTAGGAGTTTTCGCCTTCGCCGAGTGGCTTGGGCATCTTGCCTGTTGCGAAATATTTCTCAATTTCTTCCAGTGTGCGGCCCTTTGTCTCGGGGAGGAAGAAGGCAGCGGTGATGAAGTAGATGACGGTGAAGCCAGCCAGCGTGAAGAAGACCATCGCGTAGCCTGTATTGCCCACCCAGGGGAGGAAGACACCAGCGATTGTCGTCGAGACACCTTGGTTCACCAGCAGAGCGATGGCCATACCATTCGCACGGATGCGTGTGGGCATGAGCTCGGAGAGTGCCAGCCAGACGCAGACACCAGGACCTGCGGCGAAGAAGGCGATGAAGACGGCGAAGAAGGCAGTCACCATCCAGCCTGTGGCAGCACCAGGGGTCATGCCGATCTCGGCGCGGGTGATCTCAATGGTCTTGAGCGTGCCAGCGTCGGGGAGTGTCTTCCAGACCATCATGTTGTCGAGGAAGTCGGGCTTGCCAAAGCAGGCGGGGGTGATGAGCATGCGATCACCGTTGCTCTCCAGCTTCTGGAGGGTTTTGACGATTTCTTCACGCTGCTTTTCTGTGCCGGTGAAGGGGATCTCCTTGTTCGCCAGCTTGGCGGAGAGGGGAGCGGGTCCTTTTTCTGCGACCTTGTCAGCGAGGATGTCAGCCTTGGTCGTCGCGACGAACTCGGCAACATTGACGGCTGCCATGGCTCCGTCTTCGTAGGTGATGCCTGTGCCCTCGAGCTTCTTGAGCTCTGCTTCGCGGTCAAAGAGTTTGGACATCTTCTGGTAGGAGTCGCCGCCCTGTGTGTAGGTTACGATGAGCTGCGCGCCCTCGAGGGGCTTGCCGTCCTTCATGAATTCAGTGGCACCCTTCTGGGTGACGACATCACCCACAGAGAGCTTGAGGTAGGCGTCTTCCTTGAGCTGAGCCTTGACGATGTCGGTGACGTCGACGCGCTTGCTTTCCAGCAGGTGGAACATAGCACCGACGCCGAGGAGACCGGCGATGATACCAGCGGTGCCCATCTTGAGGAGGAATTTGCGACCCTTCTTGTCCACGAGGGAGACGGCGACGATGGTCATGAGCATGTTGACCATCTTGATGGCGAAGTCAGCCCAGTTGGCCGATTCACCTTCGAGACCTGCCTGTTGGAAGATCATCACGGAGTAGTTGAGCACCGAGTTGATGCCTGTCGCCTGATTGCAGGCGAGGATGATGACGGCGAGGAGGAAGGGGATGACGTACTTGCGCTGGAAGATGGAGTCGCCCTTGGCGGCTTCCTTTTGCGCGAGTTTTTCACGCTCCGCGGCGGCGTCGGCTTCGATCATCTCGTTGAGGATCTCTTGGGCGGCGGCGTCGCCATTGTTGGCAGCGAGGGAGGCGAGAGCCTCTTTCTTGCGA
>CAYJLP010000150.1:0-6531 GCA_964371115.1 uncultured Akkermansia sp.
GGCGAACGATCGCCAGAGATCGCTTAAGGTCTAGACCTTAAGAATCCAAAATGCTTCGCATTTTTTTTATTTTTTTCCTCTGTAGTACATAGTTACCCCACTCTCATCATGACCATCAAATCCCTCCTCACGCTCGGACTCAGTCTCAGCAGTCTCTGCGCCCACGCCGTCGAGCTCAAAGCCACCAAGCTCTCCCTCTTCAAGTCAGGCTACGGCTATATCAGTCTCGAAGGCACGCTCGACGATTCTCCCACCCCCCAGCTCTCCCCTATCCCCATCCCCATCCAAGGTGGCTTCTGGATCAGTGCCGAGCCCGGTGTCGATATCAATCAGGTTGTCTCCAAGATGATCAAGCGCAAGCAGCCCCTCACCCCAGACAATGCCAATCTCCTCGCCGCCAACGCGGGCAAGAAGGTCACGCTGCGCTTCTCCAGCTCCAATGACGACGACGTGCGCGAGCTCACCGGCACCATTATCCCCCTGCCCAAGACCACCAAGCAGCAGAACCACCACACCATTAGCCCACAGAACGTCAGGTCAAACGACCCAGACCGCCACTACTCCACCTGCCTCCTCCAGACCCCCGAGGGCGTGCGCAGCATCTCGATTGGCAACATTGACGAGATTCTCTTCCACGAGGCCTTCGAGTTCGCCTCCGAGACGGTAAGCGCCCCTGGCGTCATTCTCCATCTCAAGGCTCCCGCCGCAGGCAAGAAGATACATGTCAACTGCCTCAGCGAGGAGCTCAGCTGGCTTCCCAGCTACCGCCTTGAGCTGCGTCCCGACGGTCAAGCTCTCCTCGAGGCGAAGGCGACTATCCTCAATAGCGTGATGAATCTCGACCGCGTGCAGCTCGAGCTCGTCTCCGGCACTCCTGCCCCGATTGATACGAAGCTCATCGACCCCATGGCTCTCGTCCCCATCGACAAGCGCGTCGCGCTCTACGGCAAGCAAGGTATCCTCATCACGGAGAATCGCATCACCACCCCCATGCTCGAGCGTCGCTATGTCAACAGCAATGTCATACAGCCAAACTATTACCAGGGCGCAGGCTCATGGTCCGTTGCGCAAGGAGGCGACCAAGGCGAAGTCTCCGTCACGCCCAAAATTGGCACAGACACAGGAGCGCTCTTTTACTACCCCGTCGCTGACTTTAGCATGAAGGCGGGCGAGGTCGTCACCAAGCCACTCTTCTCCGCCTCCGTCGCCTACAAAAAGATCTACACCTGGACGCTAGGCGAGCCTACCGAGTTCGAGCGCAACACCGAGAAAAAGGTCCCCGAGGATCTCTGGAACTGCGTGCGCTTCACCAATCCGCTCAACATGCCCCTCACAGCCGCCCCTGTCGAGGTGATGGATTCACAGCGTTTCGCCGCTATGAATACTCTGCAATACACAGGCAAGCAATCCGTCTGCACCATCAAGATGAGCCGCGGCCTCGGCGTCGAGGTGGAGAAGAAGACAACGATCACCGATACGAAGCGCATCTCCATGGGCTTCAAATCACGCGCGCTTGAGGCGAATACAACCGTGGTCAGGCTAAGTATGCAGAACAAGACCGCCGAGCCCATCGAGATGGATGTCACACAGCATGTCACAGGAGAAATACTCAGTGTCAATCAGGGTGGCAGCACGACGAGCCGTCCGAGTACCAACAACTATAACAACAAAATCACCAACACCATCAAGTGGACGGTGACCATCCCTGCTCACGGCAAGCAGGAGCTGAGCTATACGTACAAATATATCAATTAAAACTTAAACCATTCACAGAGGAGACTTGCCAAAGTAGGCTCCATCTGCTATAGTAAGCGCATCGTGTTTGAGACTAGACACGATGCCTTTCTACGTAGACAGCTTTCTGAAAACACAAATAATTTATGATCAAGTGGATACTTAATAAAATCGTAGGCTCAAAAAACCAACGAGAACTACGTCGCCTGCGCCCCATTGTGAAAAAAATCCTCACCACCGAGGAATCATGGGGGAGCTGCGACCAGGATTTCCTTGTCAACAAGACCCGCGAATGGCAGCAGTATCTTCACCGCTTTACCGCGCTTGATCTGCCCAGCAAAGGTGAGTTGCAAAGCGCCTCTACCGAGGAGCTCGAGGCACATGCCGCCCTGCTCAATATACGCTTTGAGAGCCTGCGCGACATCTTCCCCAATCTGCCCAAGATCTACGCCACCTTCGACTCCATCGAGGAGGGCAAGCGCGCCTTTGCCGACATCGAGCCACGCTTCAACCGCATGCGCGCCTCCTACTTGGAGATCATCCTGCCCGAGGCCTTTGCCGCCGTCAAGAAGGCTGCGGGTCTCATGATGAGCCGCGAGATTGATGTCTGCGGCACGACGCTGACATGGGAGATGATCCACTTTGACGTCCAGCTACTCGGCGGTATCGCCCTGCACCGCGGCTTCATCGCCGAGATGGCAACGGGTGAGGGCAAGACGCTCGTCGCCACGCTGCCCGTCTACCTCAACGCCCTGACCGGTCTCGGCGTCCACGTCGTCACGGTGAATGACTACCTCGCACGACGCGACTCCATGTGGATGGGCTCGCTCTTCAAGTTCCTCGGTCTGAGCATCGGCTGCATCCAGAGCATGATGCCCAATGAGCAGCGCCGCCAGCAGTACAACTGTGACATCACGTATGGTACGAATGCCGAGTTCGGCTTTGACTACCTGCGTGACAACGGCATGGCCACCACGAAGGCCGCTCAGGTGCAGCGCGGACACTACTTCGCCATCATTGACGAGGTCGACTCCATCCTCATCGACGAAGCACGCACCCCCCTCATCATCTCCGGTCCCGCTCCTGTCGAGCGTGAGCACCAGTACGATGAGCTCAAGCCCCTCATCGAGAGCGTGGTCAAGCAGCAGACCGACCTCTGCAACAGCCTCATGTCTGACGCCGAGATGCTGGCGAAGGACAACAAGCCTGAGGAAGCTGGCCGCTGCCTCTACAAGGTCAAGCTCGGCATGCCCCGCAACCGCGCCTTCATGCGCTCGCAGCAGGATCCCGCCTACCGCCGCATGCTGGAGAAGTACGAGCTCTTCCTCCACCAAGATCCCCGCAAGCTCGAGCTCTACAAGCTCAAAGAGGAGCTCTTCTTCTACATTGATGAGAAGACGCACAACGCCGACCTCATGGAAAAAGGGCGCGAGATCATCAGCCCAGGCAATCCCGAGGCCTTCGTGCTGCCCGACATCGGCACCGAATTCGTCGCCATCGACGAGGATGAGAATACCCCCGAGTACCGCAAGGAAGAGCTCAAAGACGAGCTCGTGAAGCGACTCGACAGCACCGGTGCGCGTCTCCACACCACCAGCCAGCTGCTCAAGGCCTACACCCTGTATGAGAAGGATGTCGAGTACGTTGTGCGCGACGGCAAGATCGTCATCATCGACCAGAACACAGGACGCGAGATGCCAGGGCGCCGCTGGAGCGATGGTCTCCATCAGGCAGTTGAGGCCAAGGAGAACGTCGACATCGAGGCGGAGAACATGACCTACGCCACCATCACTATCCAGAACTACTTCCGCCTCTACGAGCGTCTCTCAGGCATGACAGGCACGGCCGAGACCGAGGCCGCTGAGTTCCACGACATCTACAAGCTCGACGTGCTGCCCATCCCCACGAATCGCGACTGCATTCGCAAGGATAGCAACGACCTCATCTTCAAGAGCCGTCGTGAGAAGTACAACGCCGTCATCACCAAGATCAAGGAGCTCCACGCCACTGGACAGCCCATCCTCGTGGGTACCGCCAGCGTCGATGCCTCTGAGACCCTCTCACGCATGCTCAAGCGCGCCGGCATCGTCCACGAAGTGCTCAATGCCAAGAACCATGAGCGTGAAGCCGAAATCGTCATGAAGGCAGGCCAGCGTGGTGCTGTCACCGTCTCCACCAACATGGCTGGACGTGGTACTGACATCAAGCTCGGAGCTGGCGTCGCCGACCTCGGAGGTCTCTACGTGCTGGGCACGGAGCGCTACGAATCACGCCGCATCGACCGCCAGCTACGCGGTCGCTGCTCCCGTCAGGGTGACCCCGGTGCCTCCCAGTTCTACCTCTCCTTTGAAGACGACCTGATGCGCAACTTCGGCGGCAGCGAACGCATGACCCGCATGATGGACCGCTTTGGCATGGACGAAGGCGAGGCTGTGGAAAACCGCCTCATGAACAAAGTCATCGAGGGCGCGCAAAAGCGCGTCGAGCAGCGCAACTACATGTGGCGCAAGCACATCCTCGACTACGATGACGTCATGAACCAGCAGCGCACCATCGTCTACGGCATGCGCAACAACGCCCTGCTCAGTGAAGACCCACGCGAGCTGCTCTACGAGATGCTGGAGTCCTGCGTCAGTGCGAAGTGCGAGCTCTGCCTCGCCCCCGATGCTGGCATCCCCGGTCGCGAAGACCTCATGCACTGGCTCAACACCAGCTTCCCCATGACATGGACGGAAGAGGATCTTGACCTGCCCAACCGCATCGACACAGAAGCTGCTGAGTACATCCTCGGAGAGATCAAGAAGAACTACGAGCACAAGACCGCCGACGAGCGCGCCAGCCGCGTCGAGGCCAACGAGCGCAACATCATCCTCGGTGCTATCGACAAGCTCTGGCAGCAGCACATCACCGACATGGACGCGCTGCGCGAGGGCGTACGCCTCCGCGCGCAGGGTCAGAAAGACCCCCTCGTCGAGTACAAGGCAGAGGCCTACACCATCTTTGAGACCCTCATCCAGACCATCGAGCACGAAGCCGCTAGCAACCTGCTGCGCAGCAGCGCAGGACAGCTCGGCTCTTTCGAGGACTTCCTCTCCTCTCTCCCCTTTGGCATGGGCTCGTCTGACGACAGCAACGATGAGGGTGGCGAAGGATTCGCAGGCGGACCTCTCGACCTCGCTGCCCTCTTTGGCGAGAACAGCCCACTGCTCAAGGCACTGCGCGAGCAGCGCGAGAAGGAAGAAGAAGAAATCATGGGAGTAGAAGAGCCCTTCATGCACCGTGACAACTTCGGACCTGAGTCAGCCATGGCTCCAGAGAGCGGTGGATACGACGGTGAAGAAACCACCTTCAGTGAAAAACCCCTCGTCTTGCCAAAAAAAAAAGTGACGGTGTCGATTAAGCGACCTGCAGGTGCCCCCGAACCCGTCTATGTCATCCCTCAGAACGAATTCTTAGAAGAGGAAGAAGGCATGACCATCGGTGGTATGGACTCGGGCAACCTGCATGATGCGATCACCTCCTTTGACGAGTTGAGATAAATCACCCATCACACATCATCTATACAACGCATGCTGCTCTCCATGGGGCAGCATGCGATTTTTTGGCAGCACCAGCCAGTGAACTTATTACACATGTCAACGCACAACGTACGCTCCGTTCTCGAATACGTCCCCTACTTTCGCGGACGACTCTTTGTCATCCATCTTGAAGAAGCCCTCCTCTCGGCGCGTGAGCTCGTCGACGCGCTGCTCGACATCGATGCTCTACACGAGATAGGTGTGCAGCTCGTTCTCATCGCGGAAGGCTCCTTTGAATCGAGGCGGAAGCTGACCATCCAAGCACTGGAATGCGAGCTGCATGCAGCAGTGGTTGAGCCGCAGCTCTGCGAGGACTTTTCGCTTTGCCTTCAGCGCACGCGAGAAATCATTGAACGCAAGCAAATCGCGCTTATCACCACGGGGGGAAGTGGGCGTTTTCTAGCTGAGATTGGAGAGCTCTGCGTGGGGATGAATGCGCGCAAGTACATCTGCCTGCAGGATGGGCGCGTGCCGCAGCGTGGGGGGAGGCCCATCTTTTCTATCTTGGAGCGCGAGGTTGATACGGCTGTTGACTGTACGTATCATGAGGATCTCTTGGAAGCGGCGCGTATCTGTCGGCAGGGCGTGCCGCGTGTGCATCTGCTGGATGGGCGGTATCGTGGAGTGCTGCTTGATGAAATTTTTTCTGAGGAAGGGGTAGGCACCATGGTGCATATGGACTCATACCGTGAAATACGCCCTATACGGCTGGATGACATCCCTGAGCTACTCTCCATGATCAGCCGCAGCATGGCGGGAGCGAAGCTCATCAACCGCAGCTACGAAACCGTGCTGGATCATATCGACTCGTACTATGTCTACACGCTGGATGATACGATCGTGGGGTGTGTGGCACTTTATCCCTATCCTGAGAGCAAGGCGGCGGAGCTGGGGTGTTTGTTTATCAAGCGCAACTATGAGGGGCATGGGTATGGGATGGCACTCTGTGGGATGGTGGAGGAGAAGGCGCGTGAGCTAGGGTTTGAGGTACTCTTTGCAGTGTCGCAGAGTGCGGTGGCGTACTTTCGGGACAAGCTGGGGTATAGCAGCATGGCGCGGGAGCGATTGCCTGAGGAGCGATTGAAGAAGCTGGAGGAGAGCGGCCGCAGCTCGTTGGCGTTTGGGCGTGAGCTGTAGTAGAGAGCGCGAACTACCCACCCGCGTAAAGAAATTGGATTCTTAAGGTCTAGACCTTAAGCGATCTCCGGCGATCGTTCGC
>CAYJLP010000151.1:0-6508 GCA_964371115.1 uncultured Akkermansia sp.
CGCCGCGCAAGGGCTGTGATCTGCTCTTCCTCAACCAGCTCTTCGCCTTCGCGCCTCGGCGCGTCGTCTACGTCTCCTGCAATCCCGCGACACAGGTGCGCGACCTCGCGGAGTTCGACCGCGCTGGCTACAAAGTCACCGAGGTGCAGCCTTTTGACCTCTTCCCCCAGACAAAGCACCTCGAATGCGTCGTCACCTTAGAAAAACAATAGATACCTCCCCATTTCTCCTCATGCGCCCCAATACCCCTCTCCCGCGCCTCTCTGAGAGCGCAGAAGACTACCTCGAAGTCATCGGTACGCTCTGCCAAAAAAACGGACAGGCCCAAGTAAGCGACATCGCCAGCATCCTCGGGGTGAAAAAACCCAGCGTCACCGCCGCCATCCGTCAGCTCGCCGAGCTCGGGCTCGTCGACTACAAGAGCTACGCGCCCATCAAGCTCACCGAGCAGGGGCAGCAGTACGCATCCAAGGTCATGGCGACGCATGAGATGCTCCTAGAGTTCTTCCAGCATCACGTCGGCTACACCCCGCAGCGATCAGCCGAGATCGCGTGCCACATGGAACATGTGTTAGATGATGAAGAAATCGCCATTTTTAAGAGATTTCTCAACAATCTTTCAACGCAAGAGGAGATTTCTACGTCTCAGTCCTAAGCATCGCCTTACATCCCCATGAGTGCCTACTCCTACCAGCGTCGTTCCCAGCTCAGTGTCACCACCTCACTGATCATCATCTGTGTGGTGGTATTTTTGGCTGGCATGTTTAGCCAACAAGAAGCCATCTGCTGCATCCCTGTCGAGGGAGGCGAGCCCACCTCCATCTTTCAGGTGTGGGGTGCCTATTCATGGCTGACTACGATGATAGACGGAGAGATCTGGCGCATCATCACCTATCAATTTCTGCACGCGGATTTTGGGCATTTGTTTTTCAACATGTGGGCACTCTACTTCTTTGGCAATGCGGTGGAGCAGTTCATGGGCTCGCGACGCTTCCTCGTCTTCTATCTCCTCTGCGGAATAGCTGGCGCGCTCTTCTCCTCCCTGCTAGGGAATTGGAATCTCTTCCCCCCCATGCTCACGCAGCCCGAGGCGCATCTCATAGCCTTGCTATCAGGGCATGACGTGATGGTGCAGCCATGGGAGGTCATCCCGCTCGTCGGTGCGTCGGGATCCATCTATGGCATCCTGATTGCCGCAGTCTTCCTCTTCCCGCATGCGCAGATCAGCCTGCTGCTGCCTCCCGTGACCTTGAGCATTCGTACCTTTGCCTACATCGTCATCGGCATTGCCACGCTGACCATCTTCACAAAAGGGGCCAATGCAGGAGGTGAAGCAGGACACCTCGGTGGCGTCATCATGGGAGCACTCCTCATGGTCGGCTACCGCTACTACGAGCGACGGAAATACCGCCGCTACTAATGCACAGGACACCCTGAACCCACGATGCTAGCACTCTACGATATGGATGGCACCCTCTTCTGGGGGGACTCGCAGCTACGCTTTGCACGCTGGATTCTGAGACGATACCCGTGGCGACGCCTCTACCTCGCCCTCGTCATCCCCGCAGGCATCCTACGCGCCTGCCATATTCTCAATACCGAGCAGATGAAGCGTCTCTTCCTCTGCTACCTCTGGGGGATGCGCCATGAGCAGCTGGAGAGGGAATGCGAGCTGTTTTGCAACGAGGAGCTGATGCCCGCCCTCTATCCCGAGCTGCTAGAGAGCATCCAGAAGCATCACGCCGCGGGTGACACCACCGTACTCTGCTCCGCCTCCCCACACTGGTGGACAAGCCATGTCGGCGAGAAGCTCGGCTTCACCCACGTGATTGGTACCCCCTTGCACGTGGAAACAGGCGCGCGAGTGCCCTTCATGCCCACCGTGCCAGCACCGGGCAACAACAAAGGGGCCAATAAATTGATACGCCTCGAGCAGCAGCTCCAGATCACCCGCGCAAACATCTGCTACACCGACAGCGCGGCGGACAATCCCATGATCTCCATCAGCGAGCGCGCCATCCTTGTCAATCCCAAGGAGAGCTTGCAGCAGCAGTGGGCTGCTCGCGCGCAGGTGCTCACACCAGCACACCCCAAGAGCATGCTGAGATTTGCCCTCTGCTGCGTCTTGGGAATCTAAAAAATCCTATACGGAGTGCACACAAAAAGAATTATTTTACTAACTATAAGTGAGATAAATCCTCATCAGTAGATATTTAATCATCTACCTCAATTAATCCTTGAACGCAGCCCCCTGATTGGCTATAGTATAAGGAGCTTTCCAGAAATCACATATTGCGACTTCTGGAAAGCCCTAATATCATACCCCCTCAACACTGCTATGAAAACAACGCATTCAAAAACCCTCATCGCATCGACCCTCGTCCTTGCATCTGCCTGCCTGCTGAGCTCCTGCAAACAGGAGCAAGAAAGCAAAGCACCCGCTGCCCCACCAGCCGTCGAGCCCCCTCCAGCTCCTACCCCACCACCACCGCCTCCTCCCCCAGCCCCGGCTCCACCCGTCATCGTTTACTACAACGTGGAGCTAACGGAAATCGGTCCTAATAAAATGACGGTCATCAAGACCTACAAAGATATGAATAAAGGCATGAGACTCCGAGCAGCCATTGACGCTGTCGAAAGTCCCCCCCTCATCCTCGGTGAGAATCTCGCTACCCCCGACGCCGAGGCCCTCAAGGCGAAATTCGAAGCCGTAGGGGCAGTCATCACCCTCAAACCGCTCTAGCAAAACTCAACCAACAAACTCACACCCTGCTAGCCCCATGGCGTAGGGTGTGAACTGTCTCTAGAAACTCAACCACTCATCACCATGAAGACAAAGCAGCTCCTCACACAGCTCACACTCAGCTACCTGCTGCTAGGTGGATTCACACTCGCCAAGCCCGCGGACGAGGCACTCTACCATGCCAACGACCTCGCCAGCCTCAAAAAGCAGATCAAGGCAGGAGGCGATGCGAACGCCTGCTATAGCGATGCCGGCACCACCGCCCTCATGCGCATAACCTACGCTGGGCTAAAGCCCGACGTGGTTGCCGCCATGATTCGAGAGCTCATCCGAGCAGGAGCAAAGGTAAACGCGCAGAGCCAATACAAAAAAGGCTTCCCCGGCAGCACCGAGCCCGAGGGCATGACCGCACTCATGCACGCCTGCGAAGCCTACTACGAAGGCGATGACTTCATCATGGGAGGCGGAGCACACCCTCAGGTCGTCAAGGCTCTACTCGATGCGGGTGCCAACCCCAATCTCAAGAACGCACAGGGAACCACCGCTCTAGAATACGCCCTCTTCTCAGGATCCGCCGAGAGCGTACGCCTGCTCCTCGCCGCAGGGGCTCGCGCGACAGAAAAGCCCCGCGAAGCAGGCAATTACCTCATGCTCATCTCCTCCTTCCCCCACGCGCAGCGCAGCATCCCCATGATCCCACTGCTGCTCGAGGCAGGGCTAGACATCAACGCCCGAGACACACAGGGGCAGAGTGCCCTCCACTACAGCTGCCGTCAGCCCGATACTGCGGATGACAGCTACCTCTGGGAGCAGCGCACCCGCTTTGCCGCCGCACTGCTCAAGGCGGGAGCTAGGCTCGACCTCAAGGATCACTCGGGACGCAGCCCACTGGATCATGCGCAGCAATCCCTCCCCCACTCCCAGCAGCTCGTCACCCTGCTCCAAGCAGCCTCCACCCCATGACCCTCTAGGACTCTCTAGGATCCCATGACTGCAAGCCCCCTCTCCACTGGTCTCCCCCTGTTACTCGCAGGACTATGCCTGCTGCCCCTCCATGCAGCACCACCCACCTCAGCCCCGCTCAAAGCTGCTGAGATCAACCAACCAGACCGATTCGGTGCCACCCCCTTCCTCGATGCGATTTTGGAGGGCGACGTCGAGCTCGTCACACGCCAGATTGAGGCAGGAGCCGACGTCAACCACATCCCCGTGATCGCAGAAGAAATCTTGCTTCTGGGGGACAATCCCTACTACACCCCCCTACTCACAGCCTGCGAAGCAAGGCACACCCACAAGGCAGAGCTCGTGCAGCTCCTCCTGAGCGCAGGGGCAGACCCCAATCTGACCCTACCAGCGAGCCAATGGAGCCCTCTGATGAGCGCCGCAGCCACAGGCAGCCCCGCGCTCGTGCAGCTCCTCCTCCAGGCAGGAGCAGATCCTCATCGGAGAAACGATGACGACGCCACTCCACTCCTACTCGCCGCCCGAGTCCAATCTGTAGAAAGCATCCGCGCCCTCCTCAAGGCAGGAGCCGATCCTCGGATCAAGGATGCCCAAGGAAGCGGTATCTATCACGCCATCTTGGACTCACACGCCATCATCGACGCGCCCCCTATCCAGGGTGTGCCCGCGCGTGTCGTACTCATCCAGATGATGCATGCCAGAGGAGCCGACCTCAACCACACCGACCATGAGGGAAACAGCCCCCTCATCAAGGTCGTCAAAATGAATCGCAGCTACAGCTCCGAGCAAGAAAGCCTCGAGATCGCACGCTGCCTCATCCAACTCGGAGCCAAAATCCAGCTCACCAACAAACGAGGCGAGAGCGCCCTGAGTCTCGCCCAAAAAGAAGGCAAAAGCACCCTGAGCGATTACCTCAAGGAGACCTCCCAATAAAGAGACCTCTCCCAGCATACGCTATGTGGGCAGCTGGCAGCCTATCTCAGCGCTGCTTGCTGCCCACGTAGCGTCCCTGAGCATCATAATAATTGACGCGTCCGCTGGACTCCTTTTTCGCGCGCCCCTGATTACGCCCCTGCGAATCATAAAAATGCATACCACCGCGCCCATCCGCCTCAGCCTTGCCCACGTAGCGCCCCTGCCCATCAAAGAAGCGCATGCCGCCACGGCCATCAGGCTCACTCTTGCCCACATAGCGCCCCTGCGAGTCGTAATGCGTCTCCACGCCGCGCGAATCCGTATTTGTCCGTCCCTGATAGCGCCCCGAGAGATCATAATGCGTCGCCTTGTTGCCCTCCCTATCCGTGCGCCCCTGATAGCGCCCCTGCGCATCCGTACGCGTAGAGGCTGCCCCCTGAGAAGGCATACAAAATACCGCGAGCCCCAACAAGAGCGTGTTAGAAAAAATCCTCATCCTCAGACCTCAGGTGAACGGACACCGACATAGACGCCCGCATTATTAATCACATACCATTTCCCATCGGGGTATTGCTTCACCCACGTCGCGCGAGGCGCATCAGCCCCCGAGCTCTGCAGCATCACACGCAGATAATCACTCTCGGGTCTCTGACTCGTGATACAGAGCTCATAATCATCAGCATCCATCGCATAGCCATTCTGAGGAGAGCTCCCCTTCGCAAAGCTGCGAAAAATATGATGATAGCTCTCATCCTTCAGCCGCGAGACAAAGGTCTGATTGCTAGGCAGTCTATCCCAGCCCTCCCCCGCATGCATGATAGAGGCGAGCATCTGACGTCCCTCATCACGCGTGCAGGGATTCATATAGCAAAACATCGCATCAAAAAACATCTTCAGCGCACCTTCGGGCGTCGCCTGTGCTTGATGGGCTCGTGCAGCCCATGCGTTATCATCTAAGTCAGACATGATGATCTATCGTGGGATAAGGGGTTGAATATGCTTTTTAAAATAGGTGAACTCATCCTCAATACGAGAATCGAGCAGCTGCTGCGCCTCCTTGAATCGGTGCTTCTCATGCGGATAGAGCAGCATACGCTTCACCGTACACGCCCTCGCGCCAGACGCATCACGTGCCCAATCCTGCCTCTCAGCATCCCAGACAAAGGAATTCACAGTGATACTCAGCGCGACGCAGTCACCCTCATCGAGATAATACCTCAGCACATACACGCGCTGCGTGACCTCGACCGTCGCGATGACGAGCACGGGTCTATCATAGACCGAGACGAGCTCATAGTGCGATTGCCCCGGCTGCGCGACATCCAGCTCGGTGATCTCACTCTTCGCCAGACAGGGCAAAGACGCGAACGCGAGCATCAACAAGAGTGTTTTCATAAACTATTCTATATGGTATTTGTAAACATGAGTTCAGCATGGAAGAAGAAAATAATTTTATAACACAACACCAGCCGCAAAGACAAGAGAAAAATGAGCTTGGAGCACAATGCTCCCCCCCCCCTTCACATCGGATAAAATTTGCTTGAATACTTTTTAAAAAGCGTATAGTTCATGCTAACATTATTTGTCCACGCTACCCCCTCACTCATAGCCTGGAGCAGGACTAATCACGCTCTTGATCTAGCCCCCACCATCACCATCTATCATGAACAGCACCACCCTCGCCCCCATCACCAGCATCGCCCAGCAGGCGCAAGCCATCCTCCGCCAGAAAGACAAGCCCGATGAGATCAACTACATCCAAGACCAGCTCGACGCCCTCACCAGCGAACGAACCTCCATCCTCATCTGCGGCGAGTTCAAACGCGGGAAATCTACCTTCATCAACGCCTTCTTGGAGCAGCAGCTCTGCCCGACCGCCGTCGACAT
>CAYJLP010000152.1:0-6466 GCA_964371115.1 uncultured Akkermansia sp.
GCGTGTTGGGGATTCCTTCGACGACTTGGTGGATCTCGTTGATGCACTGCTGCATGGTCAAACCCTGAGCAAGGAGGCGTCCTGCGCGCAGGTTGCGGCTGTGCTCGGAGTAGCAGGTGACGACGAGATCACCCATACCTGAGAGCCCCATGAAGGTATCGCGATGTCCACCGCGCGCCTCTCCGATGCGGGCGATCTCGGCGAGACCGCGTGTCGCGAGTGCGGCGCGGGCATTGTCCCCGAGACCGAGCCCAGCGCAGATGCCACTGGCAAGGGCAAAGACATTCTTCATCGCGCCGCCTAGCTGCATGCCGATGATATCATCGGTGGTGTAGATACGCAGGAAGGGGGTGCTGAGCCGCTCTTGGACAGCGTGGGCGATGTCGAGATCTTCAAAGCCAACGAGTGTGAGACTGGGGGATTCGAGCATGATGTCCTCGGCGTGATTGGGCCCTGAGAGCACGCCGACAGGGTAGGAGAGTGCTTCGCTGAGGATCTCGCTCATGAGCTTCATGCTACCCTGCTCGATACCCTTGGTGCAGGAGAGGATGGCGGCGTGTGGGCTGAGCTTGATCTGGCTGAGCTGCTCGGCGACACTGCGCATCACGACGCTGGGCACGACGATGATGACGAGATCTGCACCAGCGACGTCTTGCCAGTCACTGGTGACGAGCACGTGGTCGGGCAGCTCGCGCGCGCCGTCGACGGGGGCGAGGCTCTTTCTGGTGCTGCGGATGATGGCGGCTTCTTCTTCACTATTCGTCCAGAGTACGACGGGGATGCCGGCGTGGCTGGCGGTGAGGGTCAGCGCGGTGCCCCAAGCACCAGCGCCGACTACAGCGATCTTTTCAAATGAGCGTTCCATGAGATTATTTTTTCTTGCTAAAGGCTTTGGGTTCTGTTCCTGCGAGGATGCGAGAGATGTTGCTACGATGCTTGACGATGACGAGCACGCTGATGAGGCCCAGCAGCGTGAGGATGAGCCAGTCAGAGATGCTAGCCGCGCCATCGACGAGGACGGTCTCATAGAGGGCAGCCGCAAGCATGATGAGTCCTGCGACGATGCTGGAGAGCGAGACGTAGCGCGTGATGATCATGCAGGTGATCCACGCGAGCAGGGTGACAGAGCCAATGAGAAGCGAG
This sequence comes from uncultured Akkermansia sp., assembly GCA_964371115.1. Lineage (GTDB taxonomy): Bacteria > Verrucomicrobiota > Verrucomicrobiia > Verrucomicrobiales > Akkermansiaceae > Akkermansia. The sequence goes on from CAYJLP010000152.1 coordinate 1,144, forward strand.
AGGGCAAAGAGCCCACCCGCTGTGGTGGCGACACCTTTGCCTCCCTTGAAATGGAGGAATATGGTGAAGGTGTGCCCGAGGACGACGGCGAGGAGTACGCCGAGCATGAGCAGGGTGTCAGTCAGCGGCATGCTGCTGAGCTCGCCTGTGGAGCTGAGCTTGACTGCGAGGACGGGGAGCAGCCCCTTGAGGAAGTCAAGGATGAACACCGGGATGCCCCATGCCTTGCCCAGCACGCGTATGGCATTGGTCGCGCCTATATTATTTGAGCCATGCTCACGCAGATCAAGGCCATTGAGTTTGCCTGCGATGTAGCCAAAGGGGATGGAGCCTATCAGGTAGGCGAGCAGGATCAATCCGATCGGGCGCAGGTCGGCGGGGATGAAGAGGAGATGATGGAGCAGGGAATCAGGCATGCTCAGAGAGTATACATGATTCCCGCTAGAAAATGCAATCCAATTATGTGCGACTGCTCATTTCTCGCCTCGACGATGAGGCAAGTGATGGAGGAGCTGTATCAGGATTGATGCGCGGCGCGGCGCAGGCGATCCATCATGGCATAGCCGAGCCCTGTCTCGGGCAGCTCTTCGACGATGATGACATCCACATCCTCGCACTCATCCATGGCGCGCATGACGGCAAAGAGGCGCACGGCAGCCTCGGCGAGGCGACCGCTGCCCGGGGAGAGGGGCATGACCTCCTCCCAGCAGTCGAGGGAGGCGAGCTGGCTCTCGCCTTGATAGCTGATGAGCCCGTAGCGCACGCCCTCCTCAGGGGTGAAGGGGTCGCGTACTTTGTGGAGGCGCAGAGGCTTGCTGGGGGCGTAGTGGCTTGCGAGCTGGCCGGGGGCTAGGACGGTGGGCTGTTGAGCATTTTCTGCTTGCTCTTGCTGCTCTTTTTTCTTGAGCTGGGCGAGGGCATGGGCACCGAGTTTTTTCGGGCGGATGATGCGGCAGATCTTGCGCAGCTGCTCACGGGTGACGGGACCCTCGCGTAGGAGGTGGACAGCGGGGTTGCCCTTCTCGTCTATACAGGGGGCGAGGATGGTGCTTTCCAATCCTTCGCTACAGGCGCCCGCGTCGATGATGAGGGGGATGCGGCCGTCGAGTTCCTTCACCACAGCACCCGCACTGGTGGGCGAGATGTGGCCAAAGCGATTCGCACTGGGAGCGGCGATGGGATGGCCTAGTGCTTTGCACACGCCGCGCATGACGTCGTGTGCGGAGACGCGGCAGGCGACGGTGGGTAGTCCACTGGTGACGATGTCGGGGATGCAGTCTTGCTTGGGCAGGACGAGGGTGAGAGGTCCTGGCCAGAATTCCTTCGTGAGTGTGTTGATGAGTTCTTGGAGATCCTCGTCGATGACGGCGACGTCTTTGAGCTGGCGTGCGCTGGCGAGGTGGCAGATCAGCGGATCAAAGCTGGGGCGCTCTTTTGCCTCGTAGACGGCGGCGACTGCCTCGGCGTGGAAGGCATCGGCACCGAGCCCGTAGACGGTCTCGGTAGGTAGCGCGACGATGGCGCCCTCTTTCATCATCTGGGCTACTTCTTCATAGAGTGCTTTCAAATTATCGAGGGGATCTACTTGGATGAGGCGTGTTTCCATGTGCGCATCATATCGAGACCTAGGGTGCCTGTCAATGGAAATTCATTGTTCTGTCAAAAAGTGACAAAAAAATGTAATTTTTTAGTAATTTGATAATAAGTTATTTATAAAATATTACAGGAAATTTCGCAAGAAAAATGCAAAAAGTTGAAAGAATGAAATGCTAGAATGCGTATTAATAATATCCGGATACATTCCGGTTATTCTTAAATAACAGGCAACTGTTTTTTCATAGAGTAGGTGTAAGTAAGAGCAGAGCGGTGCGTTGTGAAACGTACCGCTCTGATTTTATAGTGATATCTAGTATTGTTAGGCTTATTTTCCCATCGACAGCTGCTCTATTTCTTGCTAACATAGAGCTCTATGAAGAATATATCCCTTTTGACAGCTGTCGCCGCGTCCCTCATCACCCCTTGCGTACAAGCAGATGAAACAAATGATCGCGCGATGGAGATGCTCAAGCAAACCTTTGAGCTGATCAATGAGGCGGGTGATGTTTGCGCTCAGGCGGCCGAGGAGAAGATCCCTGCCAGTGATGCCGCAGCTAAGTTCGACGCCATCACGGCGAGCATGGCGCAGCTGCGTCAGGAGCAGACGCTTTTCGAAGAGCAATGCCGTGCCGAAGGCCGCGAGCCCGTCACCCCCGAGCAGATGCAGAGCTTCTTTACAAGTGCCGAGGGTCAGGAGATAGCTAAGAAGGTGTCGGCTAGTTTGAAAGCCATCAGTGCTGCCTGTGGCAGCCCTCATGAGAGCCTGCGCAGCTCTGCGCAGAAGTTCATGACGCTGATGGGGCAATAAAGAGGATTTTTACATTCTCGACAAGGAGTTACTTCTAATAGCTCGGGGGGGGGAAGATTTTTGAGATGCCTTGTGAAGCGATTTTCTGTATCTGCTTATTCAGAATGACGAGAGATTAGAATCCGCCACAAGAAGTTGAGGATATATCACATGCCTTTTGAGACCAGAGCTCTCCCACGATACGTCGTGGGAGAGCTCTCTAAATTGGGCATTCAAAGGGTAGCCGCTTCGTGAGAAGCCTCCCCGTCTCAGTTCTGGCACTCAGTTCTTGGCGTGTATCTTTTTGATGACAGCGCGGAGCTCTTTTTCCCATTGCTCGCGATCGTCATCGCTGCATTTCCCCCGAGATTTAATGTTGCGATAGATTTGTTTTGCTATTTGGAAGCAGTGTCGATCTGTCTCCATGCCTCGAGACTTCAGCAGGGCATCTCGTCGCGCAAATTCTTTCTCAACCGCTGAGCCTTTTGTGCGCATGAGTGCCATACAGCCGTTTTCAAATCTCTGCCAGTCTGCCTCGATATCTCCCTCGAGACGTTTGATTTTGTTGCGTAGCAATACTTTTTCCTCCGAAGTGTAGATGTCGGTATTGAGCAGGAGGCTGTCCTTGATGATGGTATTCATACTTTGAATAGAGAAGATGGAGGAGGAGAGGATGAGCTCCACGCCTGCCTTGGCCATGGTCTCTTGGGACTCCTCGATGAATTCCGCCGCGGCATCAATCTCTTGTTTGATGACGCTTATCTCTGAGGACATGACGTTGATCTGCTCATCGCGCTGAGCGAGCAATACTGCTTGCTCTTTGATAATCTTATCCTTTTGCTCTACAGTGAGGTTTTTTTGTGACAATTCTTTTTGGAGTTTTCTCTCGGTACTGCGCTGATTGTCTTGCTTTTTGAGATAACTTAGTAGCGATCCCAGTGTTTTGTCAACATCGCTATTCACCTGATCAATGCGATCGTCGACAGAGTCCGAAGGTGAGGCGTAGCGACTTCTGATTGCTTTATTTTTTTTGCCAATCAAAACCTTGTCCTTGTCAATCACGTTGGATAAACCCGAGCCTGTGATATCTGAGCCCAGGACGAGTCTAAAGCCCATGCGGTCAGATTTGTAGGGCCCTTCTCCATGGAAGTGAGGGACCTCTTGGCGGAAAAAGGAGGTGGCTCCTGTAATGGGTTTGCGCTTGCTCGTGGAATCTGCCTCGGGGAGATCGGTGGCCCAGTAGCCCCCACGCAGCAGGATGCCGCCTACGCGACCAAAGAGGTATTCTGGGCAAAAGGTGTTGTCCACCACCTCACTGACATTGCCCAGCATATCGTAGAGACCGCAGGGATTTGTCCTACCTGTGGAGGCGACCTCACGGCTCGTACCAGAGGTTTGCTGTGCGACGACTTCGCTTGCGGCCAGCTCATCGAGGCTGGAGTAGGGGTACATTTTTTTGAAGAAACTGGCATCCACATTGAGCCCACCACGTGCGGCAAACTCCCACTCGGCTTCCGTAGGGAGGCGCGCAACCAGTCGACCGTGGAGATTTTTATTGTTCACCTTCTGCGCGCAGGCCGCGCGCATAATCATGGCTGGCGATTGCCCTGAGGCATTTTTTTTGTGAAACAAGACGTTGAACTGGTCGATGCAGTCGAGTATCTGCGCCTTGGAGAGCAGGACTTGGGGGTGGTTGGGGTTTTCTGGCTCCTCTGGCTTGGCTGTGTCAGACTTGGATGCCATGATGGCGGCGTATTGAGCCTGAGTGAGCGCGGTCTTGGCCATGGGGATGGCCCAGTAGGGGGTGGCACCTGCTCTCTTGGGGTTGATATAGTAGAGGGTACCGCCAACAGCCGCTGAGGTGAGCTTGTAGCTGTAGCCTGCGTCAATTGACTCTCCTAGATAAAAATCTTTTGAGGAGAAGATATTGCTATCTTCGCTTACTTTGACGAGGATGAACTCGATGCTGAGCTTTTGCTCCTTGTTGATATCGAGCGTGAGCGTGTAGCTATCTATAGGAGGCTTCGGGGGGGCTTCACTGGCCTGTGCCGCAGGATGGGCAAAGAGTGCGGGTAGAGCCAGTGTCAGGGATAGGTAATGGGGGAGTTTCATAAATATGTGTCAATTAGTTGTCACGGATGATTTCTGAAGGAGAAATATTCAACATACGGATAGCCGATGCCAGTGCGGCGATTAGGGCGAGGCCTGCGCTGATGAGCACGAGGTAGATGATGTGCTCGGGCGTGAGTCTACAAATCGTGCCCACATCCTCGTATTGGGCGAATACCGTAGCGACGATGTGCGAGGCTAGGTAAAAGACGCCTAGCGAGAGCATGATTGATGAGAGTGTGACGAAGAGTGCCTCGATGAGGGGGAGTAGCATCATCGAGTATTTCCCCGCGCCGAGTAGCTGCAAGAGCGCGTAATCGCGTCGTCGGCGTTGGATGGCGTTGAAAAGATTGAAGGCCAGCGCTAAGCTCCCTCCCAAGGCGGAGCAGCCACTGATGATGAGGAAGATGATATTGAGATTGTCCTCCAGCTCCAGAAGCTGGCGGATGCTCGCGAGCCTCGCGTTAGAGGGGAAGTTGTGCTGCTGCATTTTGTTATAGAGCGGTTCGGTCTCCTCGAGGCCCTTTGCATAGAGACGCAGTCCCAGAGAGCGCGCGCGTGGGTAGCGCAGTGATCCGTGGCGGTAATCCCACGCGATAAGCATCTGGCTGGCTTGGTGAGCGAGGGCACTGAGCTGGGGGCTGGCCCAGAGCTGCCCCATAGGCACACGCTTATCAGCGATGAGATCGCAGTAGATGAGGCTCTCTCCATCAGGAGATTTGATCGTGAGCTGGGCTCCCGTGGGCTGGGCTTCCGTGGGCTGGGGGTCTGTGGGCTGGGGTTCGGTGCGCGGCGGGGCGGTGGGATGGGGGGCGGTGCGAGGGCCGTACG
>CAYJLP010000153.1:0-6391 GCA_964371115.1 uncultured Akkermansia sp.
AGAGCTTGGGTGACCCGACCACCATTTGGCGAGTAGGGCAGTTTAGTAACCAGCTTGCTGCATGAGATGCGCGATGGTGCGTGTCTCTGCGGGCAGCGGGCGTTGCGGCGTAATGCGGCATGCCCAGCATACTTTCTCGTGAGCATCATGCAGCGCGAGGGCGTGCTCGCAGGAACAGCACTAAATGCTGGAATCGCATACCACGCTCCGCGAGTGCATTGAGGTGTGGGGTCTCAATATGCTGCTGTTCATAGTAGCCCAGATCGTCGTAGCCTTCATCATCCATGAGGATGATGAAGGCATGGGGCTTCTTCTTCCCCTTTGCGTGTGCGAAGAGAGCTGTGGTCTAGACCATCTCAATTCTGCTCATAGGCTTTTCTTATTGTCCTTTGTGAGGTGGAACCTCAAGATTTCATATAGGCTCTCACTGTCCTGTCTGCTATTTGCATCTTTTAGGTCGCGCGCAAATACAGGGCTATTGCTTTGGTTGATCAGAGCGCAAAGTTAAACTTTATGCAGGGCGGGTATTTCTACCCGCCCTATGTTTTACTTGAGGTGGTGTAACACGCTCGGATCTTTGATTTTGTCGTCTTGGGCAAGCATGAGTACTTTTGAGATAATCTCGCTTGTTTTGGGATCGCTATCAATGAAGGGTAAGAAGATATGCCCTCTTTGTTGTGAGTGAACAGGGAAGATGGGCAACATACCTTTGTTTTTGGTGTGGATGACGCCGCTTCCTAAATGGAGGCTGTAGTCATTTAATTTGCCCTTGATCATTATATGATTATTCTCGATGCTGTAGTTGTAGATTTTAAATAACTGGAGGTTATGTACCAAGATGCGCCTGCGCATTTCGATGGTAGATTGATTGAGCATGGGATCCACTCCTCCGACGTAGGCGACGCTTACAACTAAGTCCATGTCGCGCATGATTTCGCTGTAGAATACCTTTGATAGATCTGCGATGTTGAGCAGCTTGTGCGTCTTATTATCAACAAATTCTATTTTTTCGATACTGGGGCTTTCGACTTCACTGGGCATAAACCAATCGGCGTAGGAATAGAGCTCAATACGCAAATTGGATTTGTGATTGATTTTTTCAAATCCTTGGCTATCGTTAATAAGCCATGAACGCGTTTTTAGGATGCCCATTGCCCTTCCTTTTTCAATTTGGTAGCCTGCAAAGCGATAGCTTTTACCTGTTTCTTTTAGCTCATCTTCTGTGGGGACATACACCTCTCTGAAAACCTGTTTAAAGGGCTGGAGTATTTCATGGGAGATGATATAATCCTGCCAGCATGACCATGTGTCGGATTCTAATAAATCGATGGCATGGGCAATTCTTAAAGAGGCTTTTGAGGGGAGTAGGCTTTGGTTTCCTTGGTGATCAATGAGTTTGTTTTCTCTCAGGAAACCAATTTTTCCATCATGGACAAAGAGTAGCTTACTTAGCAAGGCGGATATGACCGCGTGGTTTTGAAGGTTTTCTAGTTCTTCAAACTCAAAGAGATCTTCATATACCATTGCGTTTTCTAAGCTTATTCGCGCACGCTTAAATTGTTCTTTTAACTCTTTTTGCGCTTCCTTGATGGAAATAATGTATTGATGTTTATTATATTTTGAAGGAAGCGACTTGAGCACTTTGCCATTTTTTACGACAACAAGGCGCGGCTTTTCTATGTCTGCCAAGGAGATAGACACGCTGATTTGATCAGGTATATTTTCTAGTTGGTGTTCAGAAAAGTAGGTGGCTAGCGCTTCAAACAATTCTGTTTCCATCCCCCAGGTGAATCGTTGCACGTCTTTATAGCCATAGTTGCGTGCCAGATTGTTCATGGCTATAGAGACTTTTAATGCCTCACTGGCTCGCCTTTGCGCGCCAAATTGCTTCGATTCTTTTAGAAATGCCTGCAATCTTTTATATCTTGCTAGAGCGTCTTTTTTCTTATTCTTTTTATCAAATGGGATTAAGCCATAGGCGAGGATCATCTCCTGATTTCTTTTGTCATTGATGCGTGATTCTACGTCCTTGAGCTTGAGTTTGCCCAGTACGGCATCTGCAAAATATTGTGCCCGTTTGTGTTTGCCACCGTCAGTGATGTATTTGGCGGCACTATAGAGCATGGCAAACTTTTCAGCGCCAAGTTCTCTATAGGACTGCTTGAACCAGTCGAGATCCATTTGCCCATCTCGGAACTCATTTGTGTCGATATCACTGTAACGATTGATGATTTGCTTTTCCTCGTCTCTTATCCCTTCGTTCATGTGAGCCCTAAAATAGTAAGAGCACTTTGTCATGCCATCTATTTTTAGGTATTGCTCTGTGTAGGGCATGAATTTGAGGTTATACATACTCGCCTCAAGTAGTTTTTGATCGCTGATGTTGTACTTTTTGACAAGCTGGTTGTACACTTCTTGTGAGAGATCTTTCTCTGGCTTTGTGTTCATGATCAGCTTTGAAAATACTTCTTTGAGAGGATAGCCGCTAGACCACGAATAGCCGCGAAGTAAGCTGGTTTTGCCCATTTTGTAGATCGTTTTGATGAAAACTTCGGCTGACTCCATCTTGCAATGCTGCGCCACTGCGGCAGAGTAGGGGGTCTCGCTTTCGCTTCTTTCATGCTCGACATCGATCATGTATGTTGCGATGAAGGTGTAGATTTCCTTCATTTTTTCCTTTATCTCTGTGGGTAAACTAGTTCTATTGTAGTGATTATTTAAATAATTATCCAGAACTCTGAAAATTCCTACATGCCGCTTGATCAATACCACATTGTAGAAGAAGTCTGCTTTGCAGAGCTGCTCATTGATATATTTGATTATTCTGGTTACCTGCCATTCTATAAGTGTATTGTTTGGCATGAGGTAGATCCAGCTGAGGGCAAAGAAGATTTTATCGTATTGCTCTTTTTCTTCTTGGCTATAAGCGTCTATCTCGATTTCAGGAGCGAAGAAAGTATAGCCCATATATTGATACTTTTGGGAAGCGCGAAGAATGGCGAAATGATCTGGGTCGCCTTCACTGGGATCATTGTAGTAGCTGCTCCTAGCAGGAGTTTCCTTCGCCTTTTCGAGGATTTCTTTGACTAATGCTTCTTCTTGCTCTGTATAGATTCGCTGCATGAAGTAGGCATATTGTTTGAAAAAGTCACAGCAGAAATCAGCGACTTGCTTCTCTGCATAGAAGTAACAGTCAGCGTTTTTAGTGCTTGTTTCCACACCTTGATCTTGGAGGCTTTTTGTCTTTGCCCTATCAATTCTTACGTCGAGTAAGGCTTCACAATAGGCGTTGGCGTGCTCTAATTTGGATCTATACTCAGCCCAATTTGATGCTTTTGCTTTCTGACGAATTTCTATCAGGTCATAGCCAAAGAGATTTTTAAAGACTTTGCCTAGGGTCAGATACTCTCGCATATAGGTGGTACTTTCAAAGCTATCGCAAATTTCATCCATCAGGTAGCAAGTGCGCCTTAGTACAAGCATTTCTGCATCGCTTAAGTCCTTTGTAAGTGCATCGTATTCTTCAAAAAATGGTATATTTTCAAACGATCCATAGGCATTCTTGTAAAAACTGGATCTTAATGAAAACTCGTAGCCCACCTTGCCTTGTAGCTTCCCTTCGTGCTGATAACGATAGTATTCGACCTCTTCTCCTAGGTGACTGTTGAAAATGGCGACGAATTTTTCTACCGCAGCTTCGAGCAAGACATCATTGATGACTTTACTCTTGAGACCTGTCACTTTATTGAGAGCTGAAAGTAGGGTGGTGCGCAATCGCTCCTCTCGGGCACCATCTTGTGTGAAATGCTCCAGAGGAAGCAAGTATTCTGTATCCCATGTGTATTGGGCTGTATTTGCCGCGGATTGTTGGCTTTCGGCACAGAGTAGTTGGTCGCGCACGGCTGTTACTTCGTCAGGTAGTTTTGCATTTTCCAAATCCACCTTCATGTCGATAAAGAGTTGATTTTCCCTTATCTTATCAAAGTTTTCTTTAAGGAGTGAAATCGCGCCTGAGCGTTTTTCTACTTGCTTTTCTTTGATGAGCTTGTGGATGCAGCCAAGTAAGCTGTCATGGTCGGCAAGGGATAGTAGTGTATTGACGTTTTTTCTCGTTTCAGATTTTTTCGATTTAAAATGATCCGCAATGAGTAAGAAGTCCTCCTTGTTGAGGGATGGGACTGATTCTTTCAATATCTTGAAGGAAAAAGAGGATTGAGTTTTTGAAAGGGAAGCAATAATGTATTGTTTTACAATGGGATTTCCAATTTTTTGTTTCACCAATGTTGAACCATGCCGTCCATATTCATATTTCTTCGACTTCTCATTCCATACATGAAAATAATCATAGTAGAATTTATCAAAGAGGCTATAGACTTCTTCATATAAATCATCAATGTCATGTGCAAATAGAAAGGCTTGCTCATAATACTCGTGCCTATGTATAGGTGACGATTTTTCCATATCCAAGGAGATAACGCGCATATCCTTCATCTTCAATCCCTTCATGTAAGAGTGGACATTTTTGATGAATCTTATTTTCTGCTCCTTTGTTATGTCTAGATTTCGATCAATATTCACATCGGCCAAGCGCATGAATAGTTGAAGGTTGCCGCCTGTTTCCATCAATTCGTTGATGACATCTAAAGGTAGGGCTTTTCTCATCCTTCCAAGGAACATAAGCATGGCAATTTGCTGGTGGAACGCTGAGGATTGTAGATTCTTTTTGACATACTCCACGCTATCAAGGTATTCATTGCAAGCCATGGCGTAGAGTCCCACATAATTTTGTAAAGGATTATCTGCTTTGAGGTATTCCTCCACCTTATCATGCAAGAGGCAATCAAGTGAATAGGCGACGACCTTGTCCATCGAATCCGTCATCCCGCTTTCGTATTCAAAGCCCGTATAGCACATGAAGGCTCGCTTGATAGATGCAAAGCGGACAAGGTTTTCTTCTTCAATGTATTTGAGGAAATACTTAAAGGTATCAAGACTACCCATGTCAATGCGTTCGGCAATAGCGGAGCGCAAGCCCTCAGATAGCTTTGCTGCCTTGAGCAAGTCCATGACAATTTCATTGCTTCCCTCACGAGTACAAGCGATGAGCGCGTGAATGATTCGCGTATCCAAGTTGACAAGATTTTCATTATCATAGATCATCTTCTTGATGTAGCTATACACCTCATCGCCCGCCTTTGAGGAAAGAATGGCGGATACATGATCTTGGTTAAAGATCGTGTGGTAGCCCTGTGTTACTAAAATTTCTTCGCCTTGGTAGACGATGGGGCTTTCTGTGAGGTAGGCAATATAGTCCAAATTGAGCTCTTGGAGCACGTAGATGTCATCTAAGATGGTAGAGAGATAGTAGTCTATGTTCTTTGTGTATGACTTTGATCGGATGCCTCTTGTATTACCACAACTGGTGATTGGTGTGATCTGATTCGTTCTAACTAGGTGTTGAAAGATATCTTTATTGTCTTCGTTGAGCAGCGAGTATACAGGTAAGATGGCTTCGGATGACAGGACTTCTTGCAGTGATTGTGGTACATCGTTGGCGAGTGTGCTGTCTTCTGTATCTCTTCTACCATGCTTATCCACTTGATAGAGGGCATAGACGTCTGGGTTGCTCTCTTTGAGTGCTTCTATTTGGGGGAGATTGATAAATTGTTGGAGAATTGGTTTTGCCAAGGTTTTGTACTCCAACTTTTTTATGCTTTTGCTTTGTTCTGTCATATCGTCTTCTTTGTGTTAAAAATATCTTCCTGCTAGCATGCTTAGGCGGATGAGTGTGATTTCGTCATTATCCTTGATGTTAATCATATCATCGAGTTTTTCAAACTGGTCTTCATTGATGAAGAGGGAGAAAAGTCCGTCAGCAAATGCCAGCGTAGCAATATCTTTGGCTTCATTTCTATCGATGACCTTGGTGTGTAAGCCGTGTTCTTTTTCTAAAATTTCTCGGTATTTGAATCCGAAGGAGATTTTGCCATTTGTAAGCATGCTATTGATATCCTCTTGGCTTAGCACCTTTATGTGATGATTTTCATATTTATCAATTTCTATATCCACGAGATTACAAATGAGGTCTTCTACCGTTTGAATGTCTTGCTTCAATAGGTACTCAATGGGCTCGATACCTCGGGTTCTGGAAATAGACTTGATGTTGATATAAACTTTCATTTTGCTTTTCTTATTTTGTTGCAATGCGGCATGCTGCGCTAGCTCATTGCGACTTCCTGAATACCGAGGGGGCGCGGGAATCCTGATTCTATGTATGATAAGCTCAAAGTGGTATTCTCTAAGTTAAGAAAAAAGTTAGAATAGGCGGTAGGAGGCATGGTAGCGGCTAGATTCTAGCAGATTTGCTGCTGTTTCTGCAAGTAGAAAGTCT
>CAYJLP010000154.1:0-6343 GCA_964371115.1 uncultured Akkermansia sp.
CTTCTTCCAGTTTAATCTTGCTAGTTGCTTGTCAGGAAAAGGGCACCATCTCAGTTTTCTCTGCTGTAAAATCCTCGATCTAAAACGATTTTGACTTGTTTGTGTTCGAGTATGTCAAGTTCTTTGATGAGTTGCTTGATCGTTTTTACATCACTGATATTGCCAGGTAGTACGCGATAGTAAAAGGGCAAACCAGATTTCTCGCCGTAGAGTAAAGCGAGATTGAGCTGGTCTAAGCGGTCGTGCTCTTTGTTGTGCCCCTTTTTTACCTGCTTGAGTGTCTCGGAATAGCTTGAGATGGAGGTCGTGTCGTATGCCCAGTACTCGTTTTCTTGGCGACGGCGCGCCTGCCTTTTGATGTTCTATTTTAGGAGGGGTGGGAAGGGGGTAGATAGGGTGTTGTTTGGGTTGGGTGAGGGAGTTATAGGGATATGTGGGGAGTGGGAAAGTGTGTGGGTAGATTGAGGGGGATATGCAGGGTAGTTGGGAAAAATAAAAGAGCCCTTGCAAGATTATTGCAGGGGCGTTGCAGGAGGGCTTGTCAGGACTGGGGGAATTGTGATCAGGATTGTGTGAACTCAGAGGGTGTTAATAGATTTTTTATTTTTAACTGAGTCAAAAGTGATCTATTAGCATATAAAATATCAGACAAACTATTAATCTTGTAATAAAAATGTCGTCTCTTCCAATAAGGTACAGCTAAAAGTCGCTTGTCTCCACTGAAAAATAGACGACATATGACATGTCTATTATCAATAAGCACACTTACAGAGTTCAAGTTATCTCTAAAACTAATACGGCTTTTATCTATGTAATTTGAAAGCAGCTCTTGAATCAATGAATAAGCGAGTAATTCATTACGGCTATCTTGATCATCGAACAACTCGCGCCACATCACGTCGTGGTTGAACTCAAAATGCTCCAGCGCACCAAGTTTACTATGCTTCAATAGTTGTTGTTTCCAGTAATAGCGTAGGCTGGCAGGTGGCATTAATCGAACGAGATTTTGATAACTCCAACCTATGGGTAAAGGAGTTTTATGTTCAAGGTTTTCATTTAAATACCCTGGGATTTGTTCACAATTATACCATCGATCATAGAGCGAACGAATTGCACGCCTGCAACAGAAATCATTATGCATGCATAGTTTTAGCAAAAAAAACTTAAAGGCGCATTTATCTTTACACGAGTTCATGACTAGAGGCTAAAATAGTTCTTGTGAATGTCAGGGTTTAATTTGGTTGGGGGTTAAGGGGAATCTTCGGCTGTTAAGACTCGATCCTCGAGATCAGAATCATAAGTGGAATGATGAATGCTCAGGTCGACCGTCGGATTGTCGGCGAGCGAAAGCATATCTTGGAGTTGCGTCAACATTTCTTGCATTCGAGAGATAGGAAGAACAGATTGATTGGAACGAGTGTGTTCGCAACTTTCTTCTCTGCCCCACAAGTAGTCCATTGTGACACCTAAAGAGTTAGCTAAGCGTGCTAACTCTTCAGCTCTAGGAGAGCGATCTCCAGACAAATAGTTAGCTATTGTCGCACTAGACAACTCTGCAGAAAGAGCAAGAGACTTGTAAGTGCACTTTCTCGATTTCATCAAATATCTCAATCGCTGAGAGAATATAGAAGAAGAAGCCGCCATAGTTGAGCGGCTACACTAACAGAAAAACAAAGACTTGTAAAGAGAGTTTTAAATCATCAACAAATGTTGACTTAACATTTGTTGATAAAAATATTGACAACAAATCTAAGATTGTATAATCTACAAATGTATAGCGCATATATAGCCGCTCATTTAGAGCCATGACGACAATGAAATTATACCAAAAGGGATACACGATAGCCCAAGCTGCTCGCGCTATAGGACGAAGCACAGGGCACGTGCGACGAGTGTTGACTGGAGAGCGCGTTAGTAAAGACGTAATCAATGCGTTAAGAGCACTGCCAAAACGAACATTGCAGATGCGCCGCAGAGTTGAAGCTGCAGAAATAGCGTAAGAGGAGGAAAGAAAAGTGACAAGACTACTCTTAGAAAATAAACTAGATCCTCTAGCCACCACGGCTGTGAGCGATGGCGTGAAGATGGCTAATGAGCTGTCAGCACTCTACGCATCACATCTGATGAACGCGTGGAAGATAGGCGTTGTGCTGGGTAGTGGTCTAACACTAATGAAATCTAGCCTACCTCACGGAGAGTTTGGGAAGTTGTTCAAAATAGATGATGAAGTCAAATTCGAACCACGGTTCGAATTTGGACAAAGGCAAGCGAACAAGTACATGCGCCTTTACAGAGTCGTACTTGAGAAAGCGAAAAAAACGGCTCGTGATCAAGAGATTATTAATCTGCTTGGCTCGCCTGAATCGCCTCGTCTCTCTGAGTTACTAGGAGAACTCACCAACGCCACGAGCATCAAGCAAGTCATTGACGAACTTGAAAAGGAACTAGAAGAGGAAGATGCGCAAGAGCAACCTACCGTCCCCACGATAAGCAAACCCAATACGAAAGGTCGCGTTGCAAAGCCAGTTGAGCAGGTGATCAACGAAGTCGAGCAGGAAGAACAGCGAGCCAGTGGAGAGCTGCGCACGCTCGCCATACACATCCAAGAATTGATCTCGGCTGGTGTCCTCATCAAGGCTGACACAGACGCGCAGAAAGAACTCCTCTCAGCTCTCGCCACAGCCAAAGGAATCATAGAAAACACGCTCTAGTATGAACCACTATCAGGATGCAGAATTTGCCCGACTCCCCCGAGATCAGCGAGCTCGTGTGGAGCTGCTGCTACGCCTCATCAGCAATCACGCTGGGCAGTCCGTCACGAAGGCGGGTGGACTCCTCCATCAGATACAGCACGCCATGGGCATGACCTACGGCACGGCTCGTCGTCTGTACTATGCCTATAAGGCAAGCGGCGACTGGCGCGACCTGATGGACGGAAGGGCTTTGCGTCCTGAGAAGATCGCGCTCGACGGAGCACGCAGTGAGCGTTTCCGCGCTTGGGTGCAAACAACAGCCGAACGCTACCAGCGGTCAACGAAGCAGGCAATTGACTACATCCACAATGCATTTAGGTACGGACGTGAGGTGATACCTGGTTTCGAGTCTTGGACGTACGGCATGGGGAAAATTCCCGCTGGCTGCTCGCAGACTTCGCTACGTGCCATGATCAAGAAGCATGAGCTTGTCGCTACACGTTTAGGGCTTCGCGCTGCGCGTCGTCATCAGCTTCCTGTGCTCACAACGAGAGCAGGGCTGGCGGTGGGCTCGATCTACCAATTCGACGATATGTGGCATGACAATGTAGTGATTGCCAATGGAGAGCTGCCACGCGTGATTGAGTTCGGGTGTCTTGATGTCGCGTCAGCCTGCCGTATTCATTGGGGGCATGTCGCGCATGTGACCAAGGAGGACGGAAAGAGACAGGGTTTGACAAAGAAAATGTTCATCCTATTCCTGGCCTATGTTTTGAGATACATAGGATTTTCAGCATCAGGCGTGCAGCTCTACATGGAGCATGGCACGGCTACGGTAGATCAGCGTCTGCGTGAGCTGCTGGAGAATTCGGGGTACGGAATACAGGTAATCACGGGCGGGATGCTTGGCAAGGATCAAGCAAAGCTTGGCGGCTATGCTGGCGCGTCGGGGGGCAATCCTCAGAGCAAAGCGCGCATTGAAGCTTCACACTCAGGGATTCACAATCTGCTCTCAAATTTACCTGGTCAGGTAGGCAAAGACCGCCAACACATGCAGGAGAGCACGCATGGGCGTGAGGCAAAGCAGCTGCAGGTGGAGAAGTGGAAACTCACCATGTCAGAGATAGGTCGCCATGATCTCGCCATGGCGATGCAAGATCATTTCCTCACACTGCCCCAATTTTCAACACTGCTCATTCAATACTACAATTACTGGAATCGCCGACAGGATCACACGCTGGAGGGCTGGGAGGAGCACATGGCAGTCGAATATGCGCTTGTGCCCAACCACTGGACACCCGCCGCCTCCGTGCAGCTCACTCCACTGCTGCGCGAGCAGGTTGAGCTCAACCCCGCCATGGTGCGTGAGGTGAGGCTGTCGCCTGCGGAGGTCTGGGAGGGGAAGCGCGGGGAATGGACGCACATCTCCATGGCTCTCTACCTCGACATGATAGGCGATGAGAAAATATGCGGTCACAAGCTAAAGGTAGACCGCCGCATGCTAGCCGTGCAGGACAAGCTCATCTCTCAGGATAAGCTCTACTACCTCGCCGAGGTGATCACTCCCGAAGGCTACAAGATCCCGCTGGAGGAGGGGAAGAAGTACAATTGTATTCTGAACCCCTACGCAACCCAAAGCCTCATCGTCACGGATGAGAAGGGACGCATCCTAGGAGAAGCTCCCCAGTACCAGAGAGTCAGTCTGGCTGATCACGAAGAAGTCCACAAGCAGATGGGGCGCGTGATGTCCGCCACGCTAACGGATCGCGCCAAGCAGCAGATACGCTGGGAGGCAGACACGGAGCGTGCAAAGGCGGTGCAAGAGCTCAACAAGCGCATTGCAAAGACCGCCAAGCCCGCGGAGATCGAAAAGAAAACGCGTCAGAAAAAAGCCCCCAGTAGCAGCACGCGCGAGCTGCTTGAGACTGTAGAAGTCCCCGCTCGCCGTCGCAGAAAAATCTCACATTAACCCAACAAACCAACAAACAACAACACCATGACAACGAACACAACCGCACTCAGTCACCCCAAGGAGCAGCTCGCTCTCGACTGGCTCAATCAACTCTGTGCCCGCCACAGTCAGAGCTACGCGCACAAGCTCACAGGCATATCACCTAGCACTATCAGTCGCCTGCTCAAGGGGACGTACGCGGGCAACACGGCTAAGATGATCACGACGATCTTGCAAGCACGTGAGACGGAGCTCTCACGCTCCAGCATGGCGGGGCGCGTGACCTACATAGAAACGTCGCTGGCTCGCACAATTCACAAGGAGTGTGACTTCACCCGCACATTCGCACGACTCAATCGCATCGTGGGTCACAGTCAGATTGGCAAGACCACCGCGCTGAATGAATACGTGCGCACGCATGAGGATACCTACCTCATCACGCTGCATCCGTCCACAAGCATGACAAGCCTGATCCGCATGCTCGCCTCGGCTCTGGGCTGCAAGGCGCATATCGCGCCAGATCTGGCGATCAATGAGCTGGCAGCGCGGCTCACGCCCAATAGTCTGCTCATCGTGGATGAGGCGCACCAAGTGTCGCATCGCCCGAATGGTGTGATGGCGTTTGAGTTCCTGCGCGCTCTCTATGACAAAGTACACTGTGGCACGCTGCTGTGTGGCACGTACACGATGGATTCATGGATGAGCAAGGGTAAGGCGGCAGATGTCCTCAAGCAGCTGCTCTATCGCGGCACGACGAGCTACTTGAAGAGCTACCCTGAGAGGTCGGATCTGGAGGCTATAGCTGAGCAGTACAATCTCCCAGAGATGAATGAGGAGGCGGTGCAGTATGCTAATGATCTCATCGCGCGTGAGGGGCTAGGGCCTTTCTGTCGAGAGCTGGAGCGTGCGGTGTATTTCGCACATCATGGGGGGAAGATGGCAGACTGGGATCTGGTGCTGGACATCATCTCAGAGTCGGCACGTCTGAGTACTGAGGCCTATGGAGATAAGCGATAAATAGAAAGAACAATCATGCTTTACGATATCCTCGCGCGGTTCTTGGACGAGCTGCCAGAAACCTTCTTCGAATTTCTCTGCGTGCTCAGCGTCATGCTGCTGCCCTTCATCCTCGTCCACCTCATCGAAACAGGTTTATGAAAAATAAAATATCACTCCAAGTCAAGCCTCGGCAGATAGCCCTCATGGTCGGCTGCAAACGCGTCAAGACGCTGCACATCCGTCCGAGCTCGCTGGACACTCCCATGCTCTACATGGCTCTCAAGTGGCTGGAGCGCAATCTGCCGAAGCCTGCCCCTGTCACCTTTGCCGAGCTCATTCGTAGCTATCCTTATCCGCTGAGCATGCACGCGCTGATGATTGCGCTGCGCGTGCTGGTCACGCTGGGGATGGTGTGAGATGGTGCCCTTTTCCTGACAAGCAACTAGCAAGATTAAACTGGAAGAAGGTAATGGGGTGGATTGGGGATAGATTTAGTTTATCATTTTGCCGCTCGTTGGCAAGTCATTTTTTTCAGGCTGCTGGAACGGAGCGAAGCGGAGTGGAGGCAGCCTGAAAAAAATTCGCCCGAGGGGGGAGGCTCCCTGGTTTTTTTTGCCATGCGCTCCATATACTCGGTGACATATTATCCTAAATTCTCCCCTCCTGTAACTATGAAAATCAATTTTCTTTGATTTTTAAC
>CAYJLP010000155.1:0-6223 GCA_964371115.1 uncultured Akkermansia sp.
CCCTTCCTCACCGACCGACAGGTCATGCTCAACGTCTACTCCATGGACGTCAGCCAACAAGACCTCGAAGACCTCGGCTTTGAATGGCTCATCAACGCCAGCGTCTCTGATGCCGTCTACGCCGCTGGCGGTACGGTCGTCCCTGGTGCTGCGAACACTATTGGGGACAATACAGTCGAAATCAATGCACAAGGCAACCTCGTCACCTCTGGTCTGCGCTCGGGCAAGGGTGTACTCACCAATGCGAACATGGAAGACCTCATCTCGGCGGGCTCCGTCGAGGGATACGGCGCATCACGCGCGGAGAAATCCCCCGCCGTCTTCGGCTTCCGTGGCATCTGGTCAGGTGCTGACCTCACCATCCTCATGCGCGGTCTCAACCAGAAAAAAGGAGTCGACAGCCTGCATAATCCCCAAGTCATCTTCACCCCAGGCGATGAGCGACAGGTCCTCGTGGCCAACGTACGCGAGTTCTTCGTCCCCTCCGAGTTCTCCGAGCCTGAGCTCCAAGAAAGCACGGGCTCCAGCACGGATCCCAGCTACCAGATCCAGCTGCTCGTCCAGCAAGGTCTCACGCAGGAGGAAGCTGAAGAAGCCGTCCTAGGCGGTGTCGGCTCTGGCGTACTCTCCACCCCCCTTGCCACCCCCGCACACCCCACCGCCTTTGAGTTCATCGGTACCTCCGAAGAGCAGTTCAACGGCATCGGCACGACACTTGCTGTCCACCGCGCGCAGATCCTCAACAATGGTGCGAGCATCGTACTCGATCTCTCGGCCGCCATCAACGAGTTCGACGGCTTTGTGAACTGGGGCACCCCCATCCGCTCAGGCCTCCTCCTTGAGGACGGCACACGCAGCGACATCGTCGTCACGGAAAACAGAATCGTCCAGCCCATCTTCGATCGCAAGTTCGTCAACACCTCACTCGAGCTCGCACCGGGCAACGTCGTCGTCTTTGCCGCGCTCCATGATGCAAAAATCATCAAGTACGAGGACAAGGTACCCATCTTTGGCGACATCCCCCTCGTCGGACGCCTCTTCCGCTCCGAGGGCACGAGCCGCGACAAGCGCGTCTTGCTCTTCTTTGCGCGCGTGGACATCATGGATCCTACGGGCTTGGATGTCAAGACAGGACAGCGCCCATCACTATCGAGTCAATAAGATGTCTTACTGGATTTTTCTCAGTAAGAACTGAATTTGGCTGGTATTTGACAAAAAAATCAATACACTAGAGAGTAGCGCAAGTAGACCAGAAGAGTGCTTGCGCACAGAAAATCAACTTGGAAGGATGCTTTTCGACAAAGCCTCCTTCCATGTTCGCATACGCGAGCAAGAAAGAAATACCCGCATACAAGGAAAAATTTCATCGCCAGTACCCCCTTATGAGCTCCAACGACAAATACCAAGGAGAAGGTGATTCTCAAGTACGAGATATCATCCAAAAGATTAACGAAGAACGCCCTGGACAAGAAAGCAGCCGAGAGACAATCGTGCGCAAAGATGGCTCAAAAGCCGTGCGCATCGTGCGCAAGAAGCGCGTCCTCATCTCAGAAAAGGACAAGAGTCGCAAATCGCGCCGCGTCTTCCTCATGGGCGTTTTTGGTGCGCTCGTCGCCCTCGCCTGCTTCCTGCTCTACTTCGTCTGGAACCTCTACCGCCTCAGCAGCACTCAGGCCTACGAAGCCCTCGCCGAGGAGCTCCGCGTCGCCTGGGGTGCCGAGTACGTCACTGTTAGCGGCGTCACAGTCACAGGCTTTGATGTCGATATTGACAGCATCGCCATCGGCTTCCCCCAGCAGGGCGCGAGCATGGTCCAGAGCGTGCAGATCAGCAAGGTCAGAACCTCCCTGCAAAAGGAAGGCGTCATCTCGGGTGACTACATCTTTGAAGAAGTCCAGGCGGGCAGCATCGACATCGTCCTGCGCGCTGATACAGAAACGATGAAGATGGGCACAGCAGATATCAACAGACTGCTCGACGTGCGCCGCGTCGACTGCCCCGATTTCAGCATCCGCGTAGGCAGCGACCCCGCCCAGTCTACCCTCGCCATCAGCGGCAGTGAGCTCTACCTGCGCTACACTGATGAGAAGAAAACCACCTGCTCCATCACCATAGATGGCGGCAAGATGAACGTACGCGGGTGGAAGGAATTCACCCTCAATGACGCACGCCTCCTTATCACCGACAAGGGCATCGACGAGCTACGCGTCGAGCTGAAACTGCCCGACCTCCTCGCTGCCGCCCCCAGCGAGCTCGGACAGGTAGAGAACTCCGTCAGCCCCACGCTCTATCTCTCAGGCGACATCGCCGTAGGTAGCTCTATCTACGGTCCCTACGGTATGGACAGCCGCGATATGCCGCTGGCTGACTTCACCGAAGCGCGCCTCATCTCGTTTCTCACCGCGCAGACGCGCCCCAACCGCGCTGAGGGGATTAACATCATGAGCTCGCAGGTCTACTTCTCCAACGATGGCCAAGCTCCCAGCTTCCGCGGTCAGTTCCTCCTCAAGGACGTGAAGTGGAAAAACCTCCCAGCCCAGCAGACCATCATGCGCCACCTCCCCGCCGACCGTCGCCCACAATACGTCACGCTCGGAGTCAGCCTCGCAAAGCTCAACCTCGAGTCCAACCCTGAGACCATACACATGAGCTTCAAGGGTAACGAGATGGCGGAAAACTACGGCGTCACCCTCGTCGGCGATATCTCACTGGACTCCTCACAGGCTCTCTCGGGCAAGCTCAACTATGGCCTGCCCTCAGCCCTCACCCGCGCCGAGTACCCCGACGGCATCTCCGACCCCGTCTTTGTTGAGCAAGGCGAGCTCGCATGGCTCAACACCGTGCTCTCAGGCACCGCCTTTGCCCCACGTGACAACGCGCTTGAACAGGACAATGCCGCCGCCGAGGCGCGCAAGAGTCGCCCCGCCCCCTTCAGTCTCGATGACATCGACTTCAAGCGCGTCAATGAGGACTTCCAGCGCCTCCAGCAGCTCGAAAGCGGCGAGGGGCAGTCAGCACCCGCAGCCCAGCCAGCACCCGCCCCTGCGGGAGCTGGTGGCTCCTCCACCCTCTTCTAAGAGAAGAGAGCAGCTATAGCAATCACCACCGAGGCCAAACGAAGCAAGCCCCCCATCTCACATGGCGAAATCAACCCACACCGACATCCGCACAAGCTGGTATGCAAAGCCCGCTGGCTTTCTCGTTTGGCTCTTCGTGCGCCTCATCTCGCTGACCATACGCTACCGCATCCACTATGCCGACGAGGCTGAGCGTGCGCTAGCGGGCAAGGAAAGGCGCATCATCGCGCTCTGGCACAACCGCACCCTCGTCCCCTGCTATGTGTATCGCAACCTCCTGCGCGCCACCACGCCCATGAGCATGATCACGAGCGCGAGCAAGGACGGGGCCTTCCTCACCGCCGTCGCCAACCGCTTTGGCATGCAGACGCTGCGCGGCTCGACGAATCGCCGCTCAGTCGCCGTCTTCATCGGCATGTGCAAGGCGGTGAAGCGCGGCTCCAGCATGTGCATCGCCCTTGATGGTCCCAAGGGACCTCTCTACAAGGGTTCATCAGGCATCGCGCGCCTCGCCTCCATGACAGGCGTGCCCATCACCGCGATCGCTTTCCAATACTCCTCGTACTGGCGTATCAATAAGGCTTGGGACAAGTTCATCATTCCCAAGCCCTTTTCGCGTATAGACATCCGCTGGAGTCGCCCCATCCACGTCCCAGCTGATCTGGACGAGGAGCAGCTCCAAGACTATGTCGAGCAGACGCGCGCCGAGCTCTCGCATGGCACGCCCGACTTCCCCGCCTTTGAAGCTCATGAGCGCATTATGCCCGCTCGCGATTAAAATCAAATACAAAAATTCCCAGCCCCTCCCCCACTACACACAAATCAACTATGACGAGCAACATCATTGATGGTAAAGAAACAGCTGCACGCATCCGCGAGCAGCTCCAAGCAGAAATCGCTGAACTCGCCGCCCAAGGCCACCAGCCAGGGCTCGCAGTCGTCCTCGTAGGCAACGACCCCGCCTCCGAAGTCTACGTCGCCTCCAAGGTCAAGACCTGCGCCGAGCTCGGCATGTACTCCCGCAAGTACGCCCTGCCCGCCGAGACCACACAGGAAGAACTCATCGCGCTCATCAAGCAGCTCAATGCCGATGACAAGATCCACGGTATTCTCGTCCAGAGCCCCCCACCCAAGCACATTGACGAAGAAGCCGTCATCGACACCATCTCCCCGCAGAAGGACGTCGATGGCTTCCACCCCATCAATGTGGTCAAGCTCGTCCTCGAGGTCGAGGACGGATTCGTCCCCTGCACCCCTCTGGGCTGCATGGAGCTGCTGCGTGCCTACGGCATCGCCACCGAGGGCAAGCACGCCGTCGTCATCGGCCGCAGCCACATCGTGGGCAAGCCCATGGCACACCTGCTCATGAGCAAGAATGCCAACGCCACCGTCACCATCGCTCACTCCCGTACCAAGGACCTCGCCGGACTCTGCCGCACCGCTGACATCATCGTCGCCGCCGTCGGTCGCCCCGAGATGGTGAAAGCCGACTTCATCAAGCCCGGTGCCGTCGTCATCGACGTGGGCATCAACCGCATCGACGCCCCCGACCGCCCCCGTGGCTACCGCATCGTCGGCGACGTCGACTTCAACGATGTCAAGGAGCACTGCTCCTACATCACCCCCGTCCCCGGTGGTGTAGGTCCCATGACCATCGCCATCCTTATGAAGAACACCGTCAAAGCCTGCCGCCAGATCATTGCCGCGCAGGGCTAAGCACGCTCTCTCTTATTTCAACGACAAAGGGTGCATCCACGCGGATGCACCCTTCTTTCTGTAGTATTGTGGAGCGACGTGCTCTGACTATCGTTTGGTATAGGTGAAGTCAAAGCTCAGCTTATCGTTGACAGTGATGCGGACAGCTGATTTTGCCCCTTCACGCACCTTGAGGTTAAACAGATGGGCAGGAGTCTTGGCATAGGGGATCAGATTCGACGTCAGGGAGAATGTAGCACTCTTCCCCGGCATGATCTCAATATGTGTATTTTTAAACGTCAGCGCAGCCGATGTTTTGCCACAGTTGTAGGATTTGTTGCCTAGCTGATAGCGCATACCAGAGAGCCGCACACGCCTATTGGTGACGGAGGTGATGGCGTAGATTGAGCTCTTGTTGGTGATCGTGTAGGTCGTCACAAATTTCATCGTCAGAGGCTTGGCACTGAAAATGAAGCGATACTTCGTCCTCTTGAACGAGACCCACAGAGGCAGCTTCGCGCTTGATGCTTTGAAGATACCGTTGGAACTCGCTGTGGAGGGAGGCTGGTCGGTGGGCTTTGGCCTCGGTTTTAAGCCCGAGCCCGACATCTCACGAGTCGTGAGACTGCATGCCGCAGAGACCCCAGTCAGGACAACTCGAGCTTGATTGGTACCAGAGTCAAAGACATAATTTTTCCCCGTGATTTGGGCAAAGGTCCATGTACCGTAGGTGACAGTGCTGCTCTCACCGGGGAATATTTCTACGGTCTTCGGAGTGCCTGATGTGAGCTTCACCTTGCTAAAGTACTTGCGATCCCCCCAATTGCGAAATCTTCCTTTTGTCTCGATATAGCCCGAGACGTAGAATGTGGGATTCTTCACGCCAAGAATCGCTTGATAGCGACTGTTGTTTTTGAAGGTGAAGCCGATGCTTGCCGTGACTTTCGACCTATTCGAGGTTATTTGATAATTAAATGTCTTAGAGGTGATCGTCTTCGTCCTCAGACCGACGTGCAGCCACTCAGGCTTCGCGAGCGCGGGGCTCAGGCAGAAGAGCATGAGCAAGGTGAGATATTGGAGTATGGTTTTCATAGTGGTGTGTTTCTATGGTGATATTAGTCAGTCATGCCCTAATGCCGCTGAGTCACCGAGAGACATCAATAGACATAACCATATGATCATCATAGAGAATATTTTGCCAATTGCAAGTCAAAATCTCATCCGATTTCCATTTTTTATCACTCACCGAGCATGGCTGTAGTCAGCAAAATAACTACAGCCATACAATAAACCAATACTAGGAGATACTCCAAATCATCTTGCGAGAATAGCACTCTCCCGCTCGCAACTCGATGTTGGGGAAGCCCGCATGATGTGGTGCGGCAGGATAGCACTGAGGCTCCAGCGCGACACCGCCAAAGCAATCAGGCAGCTAATAGCCCGTATAGACC
>CAYJLP010000156.1:0-5989 GCA_964371115.1 uncultured Akkermansia sp.
ATGAGCGACACAGCACGTCTTTTGCAGCATTTTGGCGAGCATTCGCGGCTTTTTGGGCTTACATAGCTCGCTATGCGCGCCCAAACGCCGCAAATTCTCATCCAAACTGCCAGCAAAATCCGAAGCTGCTAATTTTGCAAGATCCCCTTTAGAAAGATAATATAAGTCTTGCTACTTTATTGTTTTCTGATAATATGGATGAAATTTGGCTCTATTCTCATATGATCCCTTTTAACAAACCATATCTGACAGGCAAAGAGACTCATTATATATATGAGGCTGTTCATTCGGG
Source organism: uncultured Akkermansia sp. (assembly GCA_964371115.1). Taxonomy (GTDB): domain Bacteria; phylum Verrucomicrobiota; class Verrucomicrobiia; order Verrucomicrobiales; family Akkermansiaceae; genus Akkermansia. Next base: position 293 of record CAYJLP010000156.1, read on the forward strand.
GAAAATCTCAGGCAACGGTATTTTCACGCAGCGATGCCAGCAGTTCTTTGAGGAGCGGTATGGATTCAAAAGATGCCTGCTGACGACTTCTTGCACGGATGCTCTGGAGATGGCGGCGATTCTTTGTGATCTACAGCCAGGGGACGAGGTGATCGTGCCTTCCTACACCTTTGTGTCGACGGCTATCGCCTTTATTCGCCAAGGAGCTCGCATCGTCTTTGCCGATAGTGGGAAGGATAATCCTAACATCGATGTGGATCAAATAGAGTCTCTCATCACATCTCGTACCAAGGTGATTGTGCCTGTGCATTATGCGGGCGTCGCGTGTGATATGGACAGGATCATGGAGATTGCCGCACGCCACAACCTGCTCGTCGTCGAGGATGCGGCGCAGGCTATTGATTCTTTTTACAAGGGACGCCCGCTGGGCTCCATTGGGCACCTGTCAGCCTTCTCTTTTCATGAGACAAAGAATATCATCGCGGGGGAGGGCGGTATGCTTGCGATCAATGATGAGCGATTCTGCCGCCGCGCGGAGATTATCTGGGAGAAGGGGACGAATCGCTCGGAGTTTTTTCGAGGCGAGGTGAACAAGTACGGTTGGGTCGATATCGGCTCTTCCTTCCTCCCATCAGAGGTGATTTCTGCATTCTTGTACGCTCAGTTGGAGAATCTCAATGATATTCAGAGCAAGCGTAAGATGATTTGGGAGACCTATCATGCGCATCTTATGCCTCTGCTACAGCAGGGCAAGATTGCTCAGCTCCCTGATGTCCCCGATTTCGCGACGAATAATGCCCATATGTATTATATTGTTTGCAGGAGCCTTGAGCAGCGCACAGCCTTGATCGAGCATCTCAAAAAGCAGGGAGTGCTCGCAGTGTTCCATTATCTGAGTTTGCACAAGAGCGAGTACTACGCGGCTACTTATGAGGGGGAAGCACTCGTAGAGGCTGATCGTTACACAGATTGTCTTGTGCGCCTCCCTCTCTTTTATGAGCTGTGTTTGCACGAGCAGAAATTAATTATTCAATCCATTTTAGAATTTGATTCACATGAATATTGAAGATAAGTTGCAGCGCGGTGTTAGAAGTTTATGCTTCATTGTTGCGTTTGCTATCATCGCTGTTAGTTTTTATTTTTTAGATTCTACCTTTATCCGTACAGATGAGGCATGGTATGCAGCTCTACTTCGCGATAGACCTGATCAGGCTGTTCTAACTCAATTTTATTTTCTGTATGGTTCTTTCTTTGAGGGAGATATTTATGCGTATAGGGTGGCACATTTTATTTCTAATATTATTAGTCTTGTTATTTTTTCGGTAGGATTATGCGCCTTCTTGCATAGAACGAATAGATTTAGCATTTTAACTGTCGGTTCAGTTTTTGCTTTCTTACTTTGCTTTACTTATTGTGTATCAGCCTGCATGTTGCCTAATTATATTAATATGAATGCGTCTAGTGTAAACTGCGCGCTAGGCTTTTTTCTATTGGGCTACACTCGTTCGAGTCGCTGTTGTTATTTGTTGAGTGGGGCATTCTTTGCGCCTCTAATGATGATCATGGTGACTAATATGGGGCTTTATGCACTTTCTCTTCTTGTTCTTTTTGTTATATCGCGTAAAGTTACATATGTTTTATATTCTTTAGCTGGTGCGTTGCTCTTTTTTATGGCGTATTTTTTCTTCATGCAAGATTTCGGAATGTATGTTGAGAATTTTAAAGAGCTCTTTTTGGCAACGCATCAGCGTGGGAGCAGTGATTATGGGATGTTGTTTTTGTTGAAGTGGCTGGCATTATCATTGTTCTATATTGCCCAATTTAATATCATAGGTGGCTTGATCATTTATCTTGCGTATCGGTGGATTCGAAATACAGATAACTCTCTAATTCGGTTCGGGTTGTGGTCGATGTATATTGCGGTGATTACTGCGGTGTTCTTGTGTGCTATGCGTAGTGAAATTGCTATGCTCGCGCCTTTCGCAACAAAGATTCTTAAACTTCAGTCGTATGGCTTTACACCTTTCGGTATGCTTTGTGCCATTGTAGGTTTTGCCTATATACTGGTTTTTCTCGAATCGAACCTATCGCGTAAAGATAAAGTCGTTTGGAGTGTTCTCTTTTTTGTTCCCCTTTTATTGTCTTTCGGGACCAATATGCCTTATGCTACAAGAGCTCCTGTTTATATGTATTTTGGGGCACCTATTTTGTATTTTTTGATTTATATTATACGCACGAAAGAATCTATTTTTATTGCCTTTGGGGGATTGATGCTCGCAATTGCGTTCTTTTTTTCTTCCCCTGTGCGACCCAATTGGTTTGGGCAGAGGCATGCAGACCAGACGACTTTGATGCCAGATCAGCGCATATTTGTCCATGAAAAGGAGGCTTCCGTGTTTCGCGAAGTGGACCGCTACTTGAATGCCCAAGACCATGTACTGGTTCATTATACATGGGCGTCGGCTTTTTCCTCAGGCGCAAAAATAGTCGATTACAATTTCAGATTAATTCCCAGCAGTGCTGTACGTATCCTGAATGAACAGTATCCTGATTTAGAAAGACTGACGTTTATTACTTTTGTTCACGAGCGTTCATCTCTAGAAGATCTGCTAGCCGAATTTGGAGATTCACGCCGAGTTCACCTCTTGAGAGAGCAAATAATAGGTGATGTCGTTTTGTTTCACTTAAGCATGGAGCCCTTAGCCTCGCGGTGAAGCGTTGAGCTTTAGAGGTGATGCCGTATGCGTAGGGTATCATCGAGTCATTGCTGTCAGCTTAGCTTCAGTTTGATTATTGCCAAAAAACCTTCTTCTCTTTGATGGAGAAGAAGGTTTTTTGATGCTTGATGTGTTGGTATGGATTAGCGCGCGAGGGGCTGGATGCTGGCTTTGGGGACCCAGCCGCGTACGCCGTTCATGCACTCGATGTAGTCCCAGCTGGGGCGGCGTGCGAGGAGGCGTAGGGGGGTGGAGGCGGGTAGCTTGATGATGCTGCTGCCTTTCTCATCGGCGGCGCTGCGGGCGTCGGTCGTGGTGATGACGTAGGCGAGCTGGCTGGGCTCGAGGGTGCTGAGGTCGGGGGTCTCGAGGGTGTAGTAGTAGAGCCAGTTCACCGCGCAGAGGAGGCTCGCTAGGCTGCTGATGCCGATGAGGATCTTGAGCGTGAGGCGGCAGGATGTGCAGATGTAGAGCAGCAGGATGCTGGTGAGCAGGATCGCGGTGCTGATGACGGTGAGCAGCTGGAGGCTCTCGGCGTCGAGGTAGGTGAAGATGTCGCGGCTGGTGCTCGCGGGGGCGCGGATGGCGCCCTGCTTGCGCTGGATGAAGGCGAGGTTCCTCGCGGCTTCTTTGAGTGAGGGGTTCTCCTCCAGCGCACGGGCGTAGGCGAGTGCGGCGGGACCTGCTTGGTTGAGACGGTAGTAGCTGTTGCCCAGATGGTAGTAGAGGCGCGCGGCGCTGGTGTCGCCCTCGTCGAGCTGGTGATCGTAGAGGCTGGCGAGTCCGCGCTCAAAGGCGTCGCGTGCCGCGCTGTATTGCCCCTTCTCATAGAGGGAGCTGCCTTCTTTGTCCCAGTCGCTGGGCAGGCCTTGGGCTTGCGCGTCGCTGCTGAGGCTGGCTGTGGCGAGGAGGAGGGGAGTGAGGAGGAGCATGAGGGCTTTTTTCCCTATTTTGCTCGCCTTGTTGAGTGCTTGGACGCCGCGTCGGAGCTGCGTGAGGATGGTTTTGCGCTCGTCTTCGCTTAGCTTGGTATGGGCGTTTTGTTGGAAGGCTTCTTCATCGCGGCGGTGGATGAGGTGCTCGAGCTCAGGGCTGCGGGGGCTGGGGAGGTGCTTTTCTACGAAGGCGGCACTGTGGCGTAGGAAGCCGAGGGGCTCTTGTTGCTTTTGTAGCTCGCGCAGTTCTTTGTCAAGCTCGCGCTGCCCAGCGCTCTGGTCGCGCAGCTGGCGTACGCGGGTGAGCAGGAGGTAGAGGGCGATGAGGGCGGCGGGGAGGTAGAGTAGCCAGTAGTAGCGGGGATTGAGCCTCCAGCTCTGGGCGCTGATTTCCTCGGGGAGTAGGCTGTAGATGTCGCTCATCTCTGCGACCGGGATTACTCCCGCAGGGGGGATGGCAGCAATGCCGGTGTTGATCTGGGTGATGCCGGTGGCGTCACTTTGCTCCCAGGGCAGCACGATGGGATTGCTGAGGCTACTGTCGTATTGCTGGCTCTTAGGGTTAAAGTAGCTGAGGCGGAAGGAGGGGATAGCGGCTTGTTCGCGTGTGGGACGGATGAGCTGGTGGAAGATGATGGCGGTGGGGCGCCCATTGATGTCGGTGTCCACTTTCTTGCTAGCGGGGACGAGTTTCCAGCCTTCTTCGTCGATGGGGCGGGGGCAGGGGACGTTGTCGAGCGAGCCTGATGCTGCGCCTGTGACGCGTATGGTGACGTCGATGGTTTCGTTCATCGCGAGCTTGCTCGCCTCGGTGCTAGTGCTGACTTGGTAGTCGCCGACGAGCTTGTCAAAGTGGGCGGGCTCTCCAGGGGGGAGTGGCAGGGCGGGGATGCTGAGCGTGGGCAGCAGGATTTCCTCGTGCTGGACGGAGAGGAGGCTGACTTGGCGGGAGATGATGCATTTGCCGCTGGCTTCGTTCTTTCCCTCGCGGTAGGGGATGATGGTGCTGGTGAGGTCGTAGTTGTCCCAGACGACACCGCGCGCTGGCACGCCGCTGTCGCCGAGGATGCCTTTGTGGATGCTGTAGAGCATGCCGCGTGTGCTAAGGTCAAAGGGGAAGATTTTTAGCCCCGATGTGGTGAAGCTGGGGAGCTTTGCCAGGGCGATCCCCTTGGGCAGCAGCAGCTTCATGCGTGCGGTGATGCTTTCGTTCACATAGGGGTCTTTTTTGCTGATGTCCCAGAGCACGCCGTAGGGGATGGGGTTGTTGAACCACTTGATCTCGCTGGTGGAGTAGACCTTGAGCGGGGGGATGGGGACTTGGACTTCTTTTTTGTCGTCTTCGAAGCGTAGCGCAATGGGGGAGAGCTCGACTTGACCTGGGCTATCGGGGGTGATGAGCAGGGGGAGCATGAAGACGGGCTCGCCAAAGCTGCCGTTTTGCTTTGTGAGGCGGCGGTAGGGGAGGATGCGTACGGAGGCGTTTTTGGCGCGGGGGTGCTGGATGATTTCAAACTCGTTGTGTGCGCGACCTTCGCTGATGACAAAGAGCAGGATGCGCTCTCCAGGTAGCGCGATGTCAGTCGACCAGAGGGACTGGAGTTCTCTCGCTCGCAGGGTGGTGATGCTGCAGAGGTAGAGCAGCAGACTGCTGAGGATGAGTAGGATTTTTTTATGTGTGTTCATGGATGGTTTCCTTTTCCTTGTTTAATAGTCTTTTTCGGGGGTCTGAAGGCGTGAGGCTCTGTGAGCTCGGGTGGGAGCGTCTGTTTCCTCATCGAGGTGCATTTGCAGGATGGCGCGCGCGCGTTGGGCTTTTTTCTCCTCTTCGCTGAGTGCTTTTTGTTCAGTTTGTGCTAGGGGGTGTTCTTGCGCTGGGGATTTTTTTTGCTTGTCTTCTTGTCCTTCTTTTCCTTGGGCTTTCTCGTTTTCTTTAGCTTGTTGATTCTGATTCTCTTGAGCTTGATTTTGTTGAGCTTGGTCTTGCTGTGCTTGGTCTTGCTGTGCTTGGTCTTGCTGTGCTTGGTCTTGCTGTGCTTGGTCTT
>CAYJLP010000157.1:0-6141 GCA_964371115.1 uncultured Akkermansia sp.
AAAAGTACTGGGTTGCGAGCATCCTGACACGGCGACGAGCTATAACAATATCGGAGGTCTCTATGATAGCCAAGGCGACTACGAGCAGGCATTGGTGTATTATAAAAAAGCCCTAGCGATACAAGAAAAAGTACTGGGTTGCGAGCATCCTGACACGGCAATCTCTTATCTGAACATAGGCGGGTTCCATGTCGAGCAAGGGAATATTGAAGAGGGGGTCGAACTCATTCTGCGGGCTCATGATATCTTCCACAAAATGCTCGGTGAGCAGCACCCCTATACACAAACGGCGCAAGGGTGGATAGATGGCATACGCGGACAAAGCAGCTAGCCCTCAAAGGCTATAGCCACTGAAGCCTCACAACGTGATCCCACTCCCAAGACTAGCTCGATGAATCAGCCCATGAAAGAAGACCGCTACCTCGACTATCTCCAAGAGTCGCTCGCCGACGCCCATCTCAAGATGCTCCTTGCCAATCTCCTGCACTGGTACTATAGGCGCGCGAGGCTCAACAAGATACTCTACTACTTCTTCGCCGTAGCCTCCTTGATCTCCGTCTCGCTCATCCCGGTGGCCAATGCCTCTCTCTCCTGTGATTCTGGGCGATTCTACGTGACCCTGCTCTCCTCCATCAGCATCATCTGCGTGGGCATCATCGCCATCTGCAATCTCAAGGACAGCTGGCTGCGCTACAGAAGCTCCCTTGAGAAGCTCAAGCTCGAATGCCTCCTCTACATCGAGCAGCACGGAGAGTACGCCCTAGCAGACAGCAGCCGTAGGAAAGAACTCTTCATCGAACACATCAAAATCATCGCCAGCAGCGAATGCATCCAGTGGGGCAGCGCACTAGAGAAAAGCTCACTCCCCCATGGCGTCCAAGGCGGCTGAGGCACACAGAGACTGAGCAGTAGCCTGACAAAAAAGCCGCCCCAGCCCCCCTCATCCTCTCCGTGAGCAGGAGAAGTGATATACCCGCCTCCTTTTTGGAGAGCTTCTTTTCCCAACTGCGGCGCGGCTATACCTACGTGCGCAATCCCTTCACTCATCAAGAGCAGCTCGTCGACCTGAGCAAGGTACGCTACATCGCATTCTCCCCCTCCTCGATTATGCCGATGAGCTCCGAGAGCGTGGTATTGAGTTTCACATCCATTTTACTCTCAATAACTATGAAGAAGAAAACTTCGAGCTAGGACTACGCCCCCCCGCCCAGCGCATCGAGGATTTCAAAAGGATATCCCACGCCCTTGGAAAGCAGCGTGTGATCTGGCGATTCGACCCACTCATTCTGACGGAGTCGCTCTCCCTAGTCATTAGCTGGCCAGTATATGGGGCTACCACCAACGACTCATTTGAGCAGACACGAGGTTAAAAAGATCAAAGTTCAACAGCGAAAAGAAGAATTCCTCAAAGCCGAAAATGAGAGAAACAACTTCATAGCTCGCCTTGATATAAAACCCATCAGTGATGAGGAAGCAACTGAGGCCACGCCCCTGTCAGATGCCCTATCCGATTTGGACATCAACGACCTGCCGCCCTAGGAGGCAACATGGCCCACAGTCGAGCCAGAGGGAGAGCCGCTCCCGATCATGAGATCATGGGCTGGATTCGAGATGTGCTTTGCGATACCAGCGTGGGGGGGGGGCGTAAGTAGCAGCGCGTCATTCTGAGCTCTGTAGGCGCGCCGCGGGCTTTGCCCCGCTGCTGCGCAGGTAATCCGCCTCGCACTGCTGCAGCTGCTTGAGACGTCTGAGGAGTTCCTGCTTGAGCTGCTCGTAGCTGAGCATAGGGAGCATGAGGACGGGGTAGCTGAGATTCATCTCGCTGAGGAGGTAGCGACCCATGCGCGTTTCTTTGCGTAGCATACAATCTTTGAGGTACTTGGATGATTTTCCCAATTCGGAGGCAATCCCCGTCTCGCGTATGATGTCGACCATGTTGCAAAAGAGATGCGGATTCAGCATTGCTCGTTCAACTGGCTGGTCAGAAGATGCCATCCTCTAGCTACCCCTCAAGCGAGCCTTACAATACCTCCACTGCCATTAGATTAATGAGGGGATTACGACTGACTGGCGCGGCGAAAGCGAAGAACGCCCCAAGTGGAACAATTGCTTGTTCGCATCGGGCAGCCCTCCATCGTGGCTCTCACCGCTACCTTTGAAGCTCTTGCCGACACAGGTGCTCAGTTCGGAGCGTAGAAGGGAAGCCTCCTCTCAGACGTTAGCAGCCTAGCAACCACTGTTACGGCTGCTTTCGCTGTGGCAACTGCTGCCATTGAGGAGCTTTCTTGGCTCTATCAACGCAGCAGCAGAACGCGAAACGCTCACCACGGCTTGGCTCAGTGCAAGCCACGAACGAGCGCATGGGAGAGCTCGCCCAGTTCGCAGCCTCAAAGACCTTATAATCCCTCACCAACGGAGCACTCGCTATAGAGTGATTCTCCAAATACTGCGCACTTTATTTACCTGTTATGGTAATGCGAGGAGGCAGCGGGATTCTGCTCTTCAAGTGAAGGCTTTCTTCCTTGCCACCAGAGGTAATTTTGATCTGCGAGTCGCATTGCAAGTAGGAAGAGTTCAAAGCTTCTACAAAACCAAGGAGGAGCTTCTCGCTCTTCATGTTCTCTCGAAAGATTCCATAACGGGCTTCAAGATAAGCATCCTGCGCATTCTGCAGCGGTAGCATTTTTGCATCTCTCTTGATACGATATGTGTTGGATGGAGGAGAGAGAAGGGGCCTCAAGCTAATCATTGTTGACTCCTCTGTTTGGATGTAGAATTCGGGCTGGAAGTTCTTGATCGCATCCTTCTGCGCGGGGGCTTTCCCCTTGGGTTGTTCAGCGACTATTTTCACATTAATGCTGGATGTCGCTTGGATATCGGCTGCTTTGACGACTAGGATGAGGGATAACCCCTTCTTGTCAGGAATGTTAAAATAAAAAGTCCTATCCATCAGACCTTTGGAGTTTTCAATGGGTCTCATTTCAAGCTCTTTCCCATCCTTCATGAGGTGCATCCCCTCAACACCATTCGCCCCTCGGAGCAAGGTGATAGAAAAATTAGCACCTTTTTCATTGTCTGTTGGTAGATGCTTGTAAATCATCTCTAAACCATTCAACTCAATGCGCTGAGAACTCTCGTGAATGGGGAATTCCTTTTTCTCTTCCTTGGCAGGCGCAAAGGACAGTGTACCTTCCCAAGTGAAGGAAGAATCAAGCTGCATCCCCTGAAAGCTAATCATGCTTTGTCCCGAAGGATCTCTGTAATAGTATGGAGAGACTGTCATCTTGATGTCGCGTCCCTGCTCATCCTTGATCGTGTATTCTTTGAATTGTGTCACCAGCTTTGCTTCCGCCTGAGAGGGTGTTTGATAGACGACAAAGTTGCTTTGATCTTCGTATCCGTGTACAAAGAGCGACATTTTAGGTGATTCCTGAGCTTGGGCTAAAGTGCCAAGAAGTATTCCAGATAAAAGGAGTTTTAACATGTGATGTATAATTTATTGAGGAACCGATTTTGTAAGACAGCTATAGCCTATCATTTTCCGGATCTTTGGCAAGTCTTTTTTCAGGCTCCCGTAACAGCAACTGGCAGCACAAAGCCATCATGAGCTGGGGGCTTACAGATGCTAGCCTTGAGCGCCACGTCAGCCACGCACACGGTAGCTACACCACCACAGGAGATACGAATGGCTACAGATTTGACCTCATGTACGAAGTCGGCTATGATATCAAGCTCAGTGAGAGCAGCACGCTCACCCCCATCTTCAATGCAGCACTCGTGCATAGCTATCTTGATGGCTACACCGAGACGGGCAGCGATGCCGCCCTGCGCGTAGATGATCAGTAAAACTGCAGCGCCAGCGTAGGTTACCGACTGAGCTTCTAAGAAAACCTTTCAAGCCTCTCATTCTAGCCTCGCACTCCACCACAAGTGCGAGGCTAGCTTTTTATCATCAGTCGCCTCAGCAAAGAAATAGCGCAAGAACTCAAGGGACGAAGTTTCATTCTTGACTTTATTGCTCATATAAATAGAGTAAAGCAAGCACGAAAGTCAAGAATGAAGCAAGAAATATCTCCAGCACAAGCCATCCTCCGATTAGTCCAGCAGCACGGTGGGACTGTCACCACAAGGATGGTCACCGCACGCGGTCTGCCGCGCGGCAGCCTCAAATACCTCGAATCACAGGGAGCTCTCATCAAGGTCTCACGCGGTGTCTACACGCTCCCCGAGGCATTCGATGATGAGCTGCTCGCCCTACAAAGCCGCTACACGCGCGGCATCTATGCACGAGAAACCGCCCTCTACCTCTGCGATCTCAGCGATAGAACTCCCCATCGCTACCACATGGTCTTCCCCGAGACCTACAACATCAGCTCCCCCAAGCGCGAGCTCATCGACTGCTGCACACAAAATAACAAGCTCTACCCCGCAGGCATCACCAGCATGAGCACTCCGTTGGGAAATTCCATCCGCGCCTATTGCGCCGAGCGCACGCTTTGTGATATACTACGTCCAATCAACAGAGTTGATATCCAAATCATCACTGACGCATTCAAACGCTACATGCAACAGCCCTCACGCGACATCGCCCAGCTCGCGCACTACGCCAGCCTGCTTCGCGTCGAACGCCGAGTTCAAGCATACCTCGAAGTCCTCTTATGAAAAATGCCAGCCAGTTCAAAAACCACATCAAAAAACTCGCCCAGCAAAAGGGGCTCAGCTCCCAGCTCGTCATCCAAAACTACATGACAGAGCGCCTCTTGGAGCGCATTTCTCTCTCTGAATATAGCCCTCATTTGATACTCAAGGGCGGCGTTCTGATTGCCTCCATAGTAGGGCTTGACACGCGCGCGACGATGGATCTCGATGCGACGATCAAGGGACTTGATATGAACGAAGAGTTCCTAGCTGTCATCATGCAAGAGATCATTTCCCTTGATCCTAATGACGGTGTGCGTTTCGAGTTCATCAGTACGAAAGCCATACGCGAACATGCTACCTACGGCGGGTATCGTGTGGCTCTCATCGCGCATTACTTCTCACTCCGAGTCACGCTCAAGCTTGACCTAACGCTTGCCGACGTCATCACGCCCAAGGAAATCTCCTACCCCTACCCACGTATGCTGGAGGAGGGCGTCTTCTACGTGCAGGCATACAATATCGAAACCCTGCTGGCGGAGAAGCTCGAAACCATCCTCTCACTCTCCACATTCAACACGCGCTCGCGTGATTTCTACGACATCTACATCTTTTGCAAACTCAAAAGTGAGCATTTCAATAGAAATCATCTCTACCAAGCCCTCATCGCCACCTCAACCCATAGGCAATCCACAGGCTGCCTCCAGCACTACGAGACAACCCTGCAGCACATCGAGGAGAGCAGCTCTATGCGCCATCACTGGGCAAACTACCAGAAAAGCTATTCCTACGCGGCTGACATCAGCTTTAGCGATACCTGCGCGGCTTTGCGCTTGCTGCTTGGGGAGGTCATGAAGTATCAGCCTACGTCTGATTGAGCTGTAGGAGCAAACTCCATTCCATAGGAAAACACCATGCCAGCATTCATCAAACTTTTAAATCAGAGCACGGCCATGATGCCCCATATCCTCATGCCCTGCCTCGCTCTCCTCGCCTGCACACCTTGCTTTGCCGACAATATCTCAGCCAAGCAAGTCCCCCTACATCTGCATTACGACGAGTCCGCCCCGCTCAACTATGCAGGCTGGCATGATCGTAGCCTCCCCCTTGGCAATGGCGCACTGGGAGCGAGCATCTTCGGAGGAGTCGCGACAGCACGTATCCAGCTCAACGAGAAATCACTCTGGTCAGGTGGTCCCTCCCCATCGCGCCCGAATTACTGCGGAGGCAATCTCGTCGAGAAAGGCAAGCACGGAACCACCATGCGCCGCATCCAGCAGCTCTTCCGCGAGGGCAAGCAGCGCGAAGCTAGCCAGCTCTGCAACCAACTCACAGGCCAGCCCGACGACTCGGGCACGCAGGGCTATGGGTTCTACCTCAGCTATGGCAACATGCACCTTAGCTTCCCCCAATGGGAGGGGAAAGCCGTCAGCGAGTACAGCCGCAGTCTCAATCTCCACGATGCCACAGCACAGGTCAGCTTCAGCATCGAGGGCGCGCGCT
>CAYJLP010000158.1:0-6091 GCA_964371115.1 uncultured Akkermansia sp.
GCTATGACCGAGCCCCGCGTTCATCCCATTGCCCGCGATCTCGTCGCGTGGTTCCGAAACGAGGGACTCGATCTGCCATGGCGGCGCACGATTGATCCGTGGTACATCCTCGTCAGTGAGTTCATGCTACAGCAGACGACGATCTCGACGGTGCTCGGACGCTACGAGGCATGGATGGCGCAGTTCCCCACGCCGCGCCACCTCGCCAAGGTGAGCGAGCAGGAGGCTCTGCGCTCTTGGGAGGGGCTAGGCTACTACCGCCGTGTGCGTAGCCTCCAGCGCATTGCGCGCGAGCTGGTCGCGCATCATGGCGGTGTGATGCCACGCGAGGCCGCGCAGATCAAGGAGCTCCCTGGCATAGGGGACTATACGCTGGGCGCGGTGCTCAGCTTTGCCTACAACATCTCCGCCCCCCTCGTCGATGCCAATGTCTCGCGTGTGCTGGCACGCGTCACGGATGACCCCACGCCTATTGATAGTAACGAGGGGAAGAAAAAGCACTGGGCACTCGCCGCTGAGCTCGTCCATCCCAGCAATGCGCGCGCGTACAACTCCGCCATCATGGAGCTCGGCCAGCGCATCTGCACGCTGCGCAGTCCTAGCTGCTTGATATGCCCCATACGCGCGCACTGCCGCGCCACCGAGCCCGAGCAGCTGCCTGTCAAGGTGGAGAAGAAAGCTCTCAGCGCTCTCGTGCATCACGATCTCTTCTGCCTCCACCCGCAGCAGGGGCTGCTGCTCGTTCGCCAGAGCGAGGGTGCGCGCCACGAGGGCATGTACCGTCTCCCCAGCCGCGAGCTCTCTGAGGTAGGACACCTGCCCCAGATCACCACGCAGCGATACAGCGTCACACGCTATAAGGTGACGCGCTATCTTTACCAAGTCTCGCATGAGGCACTCTCCCTGCGCGAGGGCGAGATTTTTATCTCCCTTTCTCAGCTCGCCAACATTCCCATGGCATCACCTGATAGAAAAATCATCAACAAGCATCTCCACGATTCCGTATGAAAAAAATCTATTCCTATCTACCCTCTCTACTGAGTCATTTGCTCCTATTTGTCTTGATTTACCTGCTCATTGCCCTAGATTTTGGAGTTGTGCCGCTATGCTTCGGCAAGGTATCCATGATCTTTTTGCCTGTTTTTGTCCAAGTTTTCATTCTTGTTCTTCTTTATGTCGCAGTTCGTTGGGCAGCGCGTCTGCGGCGTCCCCTCGTCTCGGTGGTCTTGCTCGCTCTCTCTTTACTCACGCTCGCCTCATCTTTCCTTGTGCAGCAGTACGAAGAGGAGCAGATTTTTAACTACACCCCTCCGACTGTTGATACTGCCACGCCTGAAGCCGCTCCATTTTTTCCTATCACCTCTCGGCTCGGCGTCTCAGTCGAGTCCATGCAGGTGAGGAAGCGCGGTGGCGTCGATCAGCCGTCCCTGATGCTCCAAATCCATCGAGGAGAGCGCGTGCAACCTGCATTCTTAACCCAAAGCTCAACACATGATTTAAGATGTCACCGATTAGATATGAAGGGCTACAAACAAGATGCGCAAGGGCGCATCACGCAGATTTCCCTGCGTGCCAAGTCTCTCTATAGTGAGTATCTCGCTAGGGCGGGTGCTTTTGGCTCGCTCGCTTCCCTGCTGCTGCTGCTCGTCACTTACTTGCTGCGTGTGCGCGTCTGGGTGCTGCTGGGCGGTCTGAGCCTGACGTTAGGGTGCGCGATGTTGATTGTTTCCTACTCAGAGCATGAGGTGCTGGAGGTGGTCGAGTTCCAAGATACTCCCACGGGAGTGTGGCTTCCCAATCACAGGCAATGCGCGGGCAGTCTCGTTGCGGTCAATGAGACGGATGCGGCGCATCCACTGCCGCAGTTTGCGTCCTTTGAGGTGAATGTGAACGACAAGCTCCATCGCCGCACGTGCATCTTGCGCGTCGGTGGCGGGGTACGCGCGCATAATTCTTTCTTGAAGCATACAGGTGTCATGGGCAGCTCTGGGGAGTGCCTGATCACATGCCGCTACGCCCACTGGCCTTACTTGAGCGCGGCTCTCTTCATGCTCAATCTGGGGCTCGGTCTGCTAGCCTGCGCGCTCTACCGCGCGGAGATGGTGCGCCGTCATATGGCGGAGAAGGCTGCTGCTGCTGCTGTTGATGGAGGATGTTGATTTTGTGGTCGCGGACGCTTCGCGCCTTCGTTTGTGAGAAATTTCCTGCCCTGCGGGCAGCAGTGTAGGGGGCGACAGTTGAACTGACAGAAATGACGTGCAACCTATTCACCTCGGGCGCGTGCTGATGAAAGTGAACTGTCGCCTTGCGGGTGCTGCGCCTCCTTGCTGCTGGGGCGCACACCTGCGGTGCGCCCGACGGGGCTAGCCCCGTCCCCCCACTGGCGAATGATCGCCAGAGGTCGCTTAAAGTCTATACCTTAGGTCAATCCAAGATGCTCCGCATCTTTTTTTTCCTCTAGCCACAGTGAATTGTAGAAAAAATCCTTCTGTGATGCAGAATCTTGCTTGTTATGACTCTACTCTTGTGTTACAACTAAGAGTATGATTAATCAGCTCTTGTTGCATGGTATCACCGTCTTTCCCCAGCGCGAGGTTTTTGACTTCGTCGACGGGGTCAATGTGATTGTCGGCGGCAATGATTCAGGGAAAAGCCACCTGCTCAAGCTCAGCTACGCGCTCGCCTACTGGATGAGCAATCACAGCCGCCGCGATATGCCCGAGCAGTCGGTCGAGGAGCGCGGCCTGCGCAAGGAGATGCTCCGTGTCTTTGGTATTCAGAATCTCGCCTCCCTCTGCTCGCATCATTCCATCCGTGCTCGCGCCGAGATGCGCGGGCGTTTCTCCGGCGAGCGCGCCCCCGAGGGGAGCTCGGAGCTCAGCTGCGCTTTCTACCCCGATCCCGATCAGCGCGGGCTCAAGATTGAGCGCATGCCCGAGCGCTTTATTTTAGAGAATACTCTTTTCATCGCCGCACGCGAGGTGCTCAGTATCTTTCCCTACTACATGCAGAGTGTGGATCGCTACCCAGGTCTCGTGGATGGTGTGAGTCTGCGTCTCTGTCAGGCTCTCGATCACAGCGCGCTCAAGCAGCGCCCCTCGGGTGCTCTCGGTGAGGCGCTCCAGCTCATCGAGCAGCTGCTCGGAGGGCAGCTCCAGCGTCAGCAGGCACGCTTCTACCTCGATCGCCCGAGCATCGGGCAGGTGGAGCTCAATCTGCTCGCCGAGGGCTTCAAGCGTATGGGGACGCTGGCACTACTGATAGGCAACGGCAGTGTACGCGCTGGCACAATGCTCTTCTGGGATGAGCCGGAGATGAATCTCAACGCGAGCCATCTCCCCCTGCTCGTCCGTGTCATGCTCTGCCTCAGTCAGGCGGGCGTGCAGCTGGTACTCAGCACGCATAGTCTCTTCTTGCTGCGTGAGCTGACGATACAGCTGCATGAGAACAAGGATGTGCCGCGCCACTTCATCAGCCTTCAGCAGCGGCAGGGGATGGAGGGGACAGCCGTGCAGGTGAGTGCAGCGGATAGCTTTGATGAGCTCGAGCATCTGGAGAGTCTCGATGCCGAGATCGCCCAGGCTGACCGCTACCTCAGCATGGGCGTGCCGACGATGAGTCGCGAGGAGGTCGAGAGGGTAGATGAGTATGATGTATAAGACGCACATGCCCCCACATCATCCATCCTCTGAGACAGCGATCGCTGAGCCCCATTATATTGAGGGTGTCTTCCGTCTCGACTTTGAGCCCGAGATGCAGGTATGCCGCTTTGAGTGCTCAGATTTCTATGCCCATCGGGCGCAGAACTTCTGCACGAGCTGCAAGGAGATGGATTTCATTCTCTACCGCCCGCGCAAGCGTGAGCTCTGGCTCGTGGAGCTCAAGGACTACCGCTTCAACGCGCGCCCCCGTATCCAAGATCTCGTCGAGAAACTCTGCCGCAAAGTGCGCGACAGCCTCTTTGTGCTCAAGATCGCCGCTACCTGCGCGCCCGAGGAGCAGCCCGATGAGGGTATCTCGCTGCGCCAGATGGGGCGCCTCAGCCAGCAGGCTCTCAGGATACGGCTCGCCTTTGGCATTGAGCAGATGGGAGATGCGGGGATGCAGGCGAGCATCCTCATGGGGGTCAAGGATATGCTGCTGCGTCAGCTGAAGTTCATCGACCCTGAGCTACTCTGTGTCTCCATACGCCAGAGCCCGCAGTTCGCCCCATGGCGCGTGAGTCCCGCACGCGGGGAGCTCAGCTCGAAGCTCCAAAAGCGCCTCCAGCAGGCGCGCGCCCTCCCCGATGAGCTACCAGCACCCCAAAAAACTCTCCCCTCCGCAAGCAAAGCTCAGCAGACTCAGGCGCGAGGCTCGAAGAGCAAGCGTCGCGCGGCGCATAGCGCGCTGCCTCGCTGGAAGCAGCGCGCCATTGAGCGTGCGAATGGCTACTCAGGGACGCATCAGGATAGGCGTCAATTCCTCGATCACATCGAGGGCGCGGAGTGAGGGGGGAGGACTACGAGGTCAGCTCTCGATAAAGGCGTTCACCTCTGTATGACCGCCGCGCCAGACGAGCGTGCCTCGCAGGTATCTGCCCTGAGGTGGTGTAGTGAATCGCAGGGGGAGTCGGTATCCCTGCTCGTGCTTCTCGAGCGCGCCGATGGTGCAACTGGCGCGATGCTGCCCCTCTGCGTGCCAAGGGATGAAGGCGACCTCCTCGGGGGTCTCGTCAGAGGCGGGGGCAAAGATGAGGGAGATATGCTGCGCGTCCTCGGGATGGCGCTGGGCGTAGTACTGCATGGCGGCGGAGCCCATCTCGCGCATCTCGGCGAGCACGGTATCGCTCCAGCGGGGGGAGGCGGTGGCTTTGCCCGTTTTGAGTTGGAGGCTTTGTTCACTGGGTTCTTTCTTTTTCTCACCTGCGATGTCGAGATCGAGGCTGCCTGTGACGGTGAAGGTGGCCTCGGCGGGGGCAGTGCCCAGCGGGATGACGATCCAGCAGAGGCGCAGTGTCTCGTAGCCCTCGGATTGCTTGGTCTCGGGGTTGATGCGCGGGATGTTTTTGTCTGCGGGCGTGCGTTCGAATCCCTCGGGGAGATGGAGCTGGACTGCGCTACTCTCGAGGATGCGTGCTCCCTTCGGCGCGCGGTACTCGGCGAGGATAAAAAAACCTCGCTCTTTTTCATAGGCGAGGTGGCTAACGGATAGGGAGCTGGTGATGCTCGTCGTCGCGGGGGTGGTGGCAGTGTGTGCTGCGCTTGGCGTCGCAGGGGTCGCTAGCGACGCATAGGAGGTCAGGCAGAGCAGGGGGAGGAGGGGAAGAAAGCTTCTCATGCCTCAGAGTAGCACAGAAAATTATCTGGAGTCAATCTTAGAACGAGGCAGTATTTTCCTCCTTGACGAATGATATTGCGTGTTTTATAATTATTATCATGATACATCAACTCATCGAGCAGTGGTTGGAGAGGTATGTCGACTGTGAGCAGATCATAGACCTGTGGCGCAGCAGGGGGGCAGAGGCGGAGTATATAGCCGAGCATGCGCTCTACGATGCGCTTCTTTTTGAGCTGGCGGATTGTGGCATCTATGACAAGGGGATGCTGGTGATGGAGCATAGCGCTGTGAGTGCCCTAGGGATACGGGAGGCTCTCTGTGTGGCTCTGGCGACGTGGCAGGAGGAGCGGGCTTGTCATGATTTTATTGATCAGTGCATGCGGCGGCTGGGGGCTATCAATCCGCAGAATACGCCGGCTCTGCTGACGCATATCATCACGGGGGGCGCGTATCCGTATTTGCTACCAGCGTTGAAGCTGGGCTTTGCGCGTGATGCGGTGGATGGGAGTTTCTCGCGTCGGGTGTATTATGGACCTGATCTCGCGGAGGAGGAGAGCTGGTGTGCGTTTGTCGATGAGGTGGAGGCGCGGATGGGTGAGTTTGATGGGCGTTATTATCCTGGGATTGAGTTGAGTGATGAGGGGATGATGCTGAGGGGGAGAGTGCGGCGGCGTTTCTTGCGGGCGCGGCGGCGGGTGACGAAATGGAGTGATCGCGCGCCGCGTGTGTCGGAGTGGTGGCTGATGTTTGATTATTTTGCGGCGCATTCGGG
>CAYJLP010000159.1:0-5972 GCA_964371115.1 uncultured Akkermansia sp.
GGCACGAACCTCCTCGGCGTCAAAGCCGTCATCACAAAGAGCTTTGAGCGCATCCACCGCAGCAATCTCGTCGGCATGGGCGTGCTCCCCCTCAACTTTGAAAACCCCGCCGACTACGACCGCGTGAAGGATCTTACCGACGTCACCTTCAGCCTCCGTGGACTTAGCAACGACATCCCTGCGCGCGCTCGCGTCACGCTGGAGGTGCAGCCCGCTGGGGCAGAAGCTTTTGAGCTGCCGCTCATCGTGCGCATCGACACCCCCATTGAGAAGGAATACTTCCGCGCAGGCGGCATCCTCCCCTACGTCCTTGCACGCTACTGCTAAGAGAACCCTCATATGAAAACCATTCCTTTTAATAAACTCGACGGCAACGCCGCTGCCCTCATCGGGCAGCAGTGGATGCTCGTCACCGCAGGTAAGATAAACGCGAAGCCCGATGGTACAGCTGGATTCAACACCATGACCGCCAGCTGGGGCGGCTTTGGCTACATGTGGAACAAGCCCGTCGTCTTTGTCGTTGTGCGTCCGAATCGCCACACCGACCCCTTCATCATGGAGGAGAAATTCTTCACCCTCTCCTTCATGCCCAAGGTCTACAAAAAAGACCTCGGCATCTGCGGCAAGCTCTCGGGGCGCGACGGCGACAAGCTCGCCAAGACCTCACTCGTCCCCTACGCCACGCAGGAAGGCTCCGTCGCCTTTGAGGACGCGGATCTCGTCCTCGAATGCCGCCCTATCATGGTACAGCCCTACGAGCAGAGTGCCTTCCTCGATTGGAGCGAGGTGTCACCCTCGTGGTACACAGACGACAACCCTCTGCACAAGCTCTACATCGCCGAGGTGGTGCAGTGCCACGTGCGCGAAGACTAAGCGCGTATACGTTACATACCTCTATCAAGTCAAGAGCCTCTTATCGTCAGGATGAGAGGCTCTCGTCATCACAGGATTTGCATGGCGAGGCTCTCTAAGCGAATCTCATGCTTGTCAAAGCAGACTTATTTTGTTATAATGGCACACACATGAAGCTGTTCTGTCTCATCCTAAGCTCTCTCCTTCTACTCAATGCTTGCAGTATCCAAAAGATACTCGGCGAGACGGGTGATGATCTGCAGAAGAAATTCCGCAATATCGAAGAGTGGGAGCAGCTCCCCCTGCGACGCATCTCATGGAATCAAGCCCTCGCGATGATCTTAGAAAACAACCGAGACATGCGCCGTGCAGACAGCAACATTGACTCGGCGAATCGCAACGTACGCAGCGTCTACACCGACCTCATCCCCACAGTCGCCTACTACAGCTCCTTTTCCAACACCATCGCAGGCATCATCGAGGCGTCCAACGCTGGCAGCTCGCAATACAATGTGCAGGTCGGCTTCTCCCTGCCCTCACTCACGCAGGTGCCCTACCGCGTGTACTCCGCGCAGGCCTCCGCCTATGCCGCGGTGAAGACCCGCGAGGGCAAGATACGCGAGCTTACCTCCCAGCTCTACAAAAACATCCGCACGCGCGAGGTCTATCTGCGCACAAAGAAACTCGATGCGCGCAACCCCGATGCTCGTCCCAAGAGCAATCAGGAGCTGCACAATGAGTACGAAGCGGACAGCCAGTTCTGGCAGGATATGGCCAACCTCCTCGGCGACAATTCTGCGCGCTGGATGGTTATCCAAGAAACCATGCCCCGCGTTCGCTGGTCAGAATACCGCAACCGCCTCAGTAGCCTCGATGAGCTCGTCGTCGTCCAGCTCGCCATGCGCGTCGAGCAGGCACGCCTCCAGCAATATAGCGTGGCACTCAACTACCTGCCTACCCTCAATGCGAATCTCTACAGTCCCTCGCTCTTCAGCTCCTCGGCAGGTGTCTTTGATGGAGCCTTCCTCAGCAGTGAAGACACCACACTCAACATGAGCATCAGCTATTCATTGGATACCCAACTGCGCAATTGGAATAACTACAAGACGAATAAGGAGAACTATCAGCTCATCTGCCAAGAGGTGATTGACGAGCTCATCACCCGCCGAGGCAAGCTGCGCACCCTCAAGAGCAGCTTCGATGAATACAATGTCTGGAAGAGCTACATGCAAAAGAAGATCAACTTTCTCAAAGAGACCAAGCCCAGCAGTGCAGCTGACTACATCGAGATGAGTCGTCTCATCGTCGACATGGAGCGCGAGCTACTTAACCAAGAGAAACGGGCCATCGACACTGAGGCCACCGTCCTACTCGAATACGGCTTCCACGGCGAGGTGAAGAAGAAATCCTCCATCCTCACTGCCAACGAGATCAAGCCTCAGTACTAGAAGTACAGCATCGCCTCGGTCGGTCGTATCAGCGGGGTAATTGCAATGCATGCACCTTTCTCATTTGATGATGGACAGAGGCAGCGATGCGTGGTATAACTGAGTGTATGACGATAACAAATTGTTTACTTGGCGGCGTGCTTTTTGCCGCGACACTTGGAACACAGAGCTTGGCTCAGAGCTCTCGCGCTCCTCAGACACTCCCTGGAGGTTGGGTGTATGAATGGGGTGATGAGTTCAATGGCAGCACACTCGACCTTAAGAAGTGGAAATACGAGCTCGGCGTCATACGCAATCCTGGCACCACCCATGCCTATACAAAATCCTGTGTGCAGGTACGCAAAGGAAAGCTCATCCTGCATTCCAAAAAGCAGGAGACAAAGAACAGCACCTACGATCCTAAGAACAAGGCATGGTGGGCGCAGATCAAGACACAGCCCTATGCCAGCGGCTCTGTCACCACGCGTGGAGTCAAGCATTTCACCTACGGTCGCCTTGAGATACGAGCGAAGATTCCCAAGATGTCACCTGGTGTTTGGCCCGCGCTCTGGACGATGCATGTCAACGACTACCCATGGCCAGCCAATGGTGAGATCGACATCCTCGAAGCCATCTCCCAGCAGCCCAATACCTGCTACAGCATCTTCCGCTGGGGGGCAAATGGAGGCACCCAAGAGAAAAAACTCATTCGTACAACGCGGCTGAAGAACTACAGCAAGAAGTACCACCTCTACGTGCTTGAGTGGGATGAGCAGCAGATGCGTATCCTCATAGATGGCAAGGAAGTGGGCAAGCTCCAGACCTCCGAGACAGACTATCCCGATGGTGGCAATCCGCTTAAAACCCCCTGCTACCTCATCATGAATACAGCACTGGGCGGGAAAGGCACCTGGCCAGAGTCCACGACAGGCAAGGGGTTCCCTGTGCAATTTGAGATCGACTACGTACGATATTATGTAAAGAAAAAGAAATAATTCACCTTAAAGCGTTCTGCGGACGGCGTCTGTACTCCTGTCATCCACAGGGGCTCAAGATTTTCATTATTCCAAATAGGTAAATGTGTCATGCAGGTCTAATGACGCTCTAGATGTAAGTTTGAGTTTAATACTTCATCCAGTCTGATTTTGAGATGCTGGGTGAGCTCTATAGCGGCCTGCTGAGAGAGGTGATCCGTGTCGAAGTAGATGGGCTGCGGTATGCCATTGATCGCGTTCTGTGATGAGCAGTGGATACGAGAATATTGAGAACCGTCAGGGAAGAAGAAGCTCTCAACATCTATATAATCGGCAAGCCCTTCCTCTTTAAGAGAGGACAAGATCTTTCGCGTTCTTTGTGTATGGTTGCGATAGTCTGCGACATTTAAAGCGATGTTACTATAGTTGGGTGAAAGCTTACAGCGGCGCAAATTGCTAAACCAATAGTCCCCCAAATGCCCGTAAATAACGGGCGACGGCGCAAAGAAGACGGCTTGTTTACCCATAGACTGGATTGCAACACAGAGCTCTCTCATTCCTCGCGCCATGATTTCTTCGTTGCTACTTCCTTGAGGCAAGGCTAAGTTGTGAACCATAGGCTGGCTATATCCACCTCTATAGGTCTTGCCTTCTACATAGAGAGCAAGTCTATTGACTAGAAAGACATATTTAATTGAATCTTGCCCTTTGAGCCATTGTAGAAAAAACTCAATATTATCGATACTTTTGGGCGCAGACTCTAGTGCTACTTGACGGGCTGGTGTATTACGCGTCGTCGCTACCCAGACACCGTTATGGCCAGAGGCGAGAGAATAGTCATGTAGGCCATAAGCCATCATTTGAGCGTGACTATCCCCCAAAACGACATAGATAGGCGAATCGTCTAGGCCCAATACCTTCAGCTCAGAATCATAAGTATGCTCGTCAGCCGCGCGACCTACATCGGCTTTGTGAAGGTAGTGTTGAGGTCCTACTACTATTGATGTCTCAAGGCTATATACTGGAGGAAGCTTGTGGGGATGCGCTGCTGTTATTCTTCTCAATGAAGGTATCCATAAGATGCAACTGCATAGCAAAATCAGACCCACACTAGCTGTGCTTACCATGCCTATGGCTTTTCTCAGATTCCAGCTTTTCAGCGTGCGTACAGGCATCTCGACATAGCGCCATGAGAAATAGGCTAGAATCAGAGATAAGACAAGCATGCTTAGATACTCCCACCATCCCGCTGCATCGTTGAGACTCCAGTAATACCAAAATACAATAACTGGCCAATGCCATAGATAGAGCGAGTAGGAAACTCTACCTAGAGCTACGCAGGGTGATATTGTGAACAATCGACCAACGATCCCACTCGCACCGTATCGTATGAGCAGAGCCGTTCCCATGACTGAAGGGAGTGCCGTAGGCCCTGGGAAATTCGTCCTCGACGAATACGTAAAAAGAGGAAACAGGCAGAGGATAAGTCCTACGACGCCCAAAAAAGTTTGCCTTCCACTATTCAAACTCAAATTTCTCGGGGCATAGGCTAGTAGGGCACCTACAAGTAACTCCCATGCACGCGATGGCAGCATAAAAAAGTTCATTTTTGCCATGCCATTTGCATAATAGTAAACGGAGAGCGTAAAGGATGCAATAGTGAGCCCTGCAAGAATAATAAAACTAGTCGAAATTCCCCTCTTTAAGCAGATTAGCATGAGAAGCGGAATAATCATATAGAACTGTTCCTCAATCGCCAAAGACCAGAGGTGTAGCAAAGGGTTGAATACACTGTCCATTCCCCAGTACCCAGTTCCTCCATAAAAGTAAAAATTACTTGCAAAAAAACCGCTATATTGCGCGGCACTGAGTGTATTGGTTAGTCTATCGCCAACAAACAATAGAAGAGCTACAAGGACAACAGCTAATACCACCACGCTGTATGCAGGCATAATTCTTCGAATGCGCTTGCTATAAAAGTCAGAGAGGCTGAATCCTCCTTTTTGATGAGAGTGGAGAATGCCACGAGTGATCAAATACCCCGACAGTACGAAAAAAATATCAACTCCTACATACCCACCAGGGCACAATGAAGATGAAATATGATTAATCACGACGCTTCCAACAGCTAATGCTCTCAATCCATCGATATGAGGCTCATAATGATGATGTAATTGATTATATACAAGAGATGAGCTTACAGGCATGGCGGTTATGCTAGCATGCTCTTAGAAAAAAGTAAAGACGAGATTTGTGGAGAAAAATATTATTTATCAATAACAAACCAAGTAACCACGTTCTACATACCTGGTTAGCTAATGCCCACTGAATAAATCAGTCAATTATATCCTAGATTCCCGCGACTATAACCATTAGTAACGAGTCTCACTTGACAGAGATCTGCTTTCAGTTTATTTTTCTGGAAGATAGTACACTGTTTTTCAAGATTATTACCTTGGCTGAAGTTAATGGGAGTTTTTAAGATGCATAAGAAACATATTTATTATTGAAAAACACTAGTGCCCCGTTAAATTTTCACACACTCGCCAGAATTAACTAAAAGACAGCTATATACAGCATTTTAAAAAATAAACGAATTTGAATTACGGCTGCGCATGATTTATAACATGCACAGACATGAACCAAGACAAATACGTATTTGCACAGCTAGTGTACTTTTTAGATAGAAATAAGTTCAATTATCTCGTTCGAAAGTATA
>CAYJLP010000160.1:0-1342 GCA_964371115.1 uncultured Akkermansia sp.
TGCTCCCGACGCAAGGCCTCATCGAGTATTTACTTGAAAACAAATACATTGACGCTGAGTATTTAGCCCAGACGGCGGCGAACCACTCGGGGATGGACTATGTGAAACTCTCCCAGTTCGAGGTCGACCCAGCTATCATCCAATGCGTGAAGCCCGAGCTGCCACGCCGCGTGCGCTTCATCCCCATCGGAGATGATGGCTACTCGCTGCAGGTCGCCATCGTCGACCCCTTCGACATGGATACACTGGATAGCCTGCCCCAGTTCCTCGGACGCGACCTCTCCTTCTTCGTCTGCTCCATGCCTGAAATGAGCAAGGCTCTGGAGAAATACTATCCTGAGATCGACCTCGCCAACCAGACGGGAGAAGCCCCCATCGTCGCCCTCATTGACGCCATGTTCAACGAAGCGCACGGCATGCGCGCGTCTGATATTCACATCGAGCCCATGGAGGACCGCGTCCGCATGCGTTACCGCGTCGACGGTCGCCTCGTCGAGGTTGCCAATCACCCCAAGAAACTCCTCGGTGCCATGATCGCGCGTCTAAAGGTCATGAGCTCCACCATGAGCATCGCCGAAAAGCGCGTCCCCCAAGACGGCCGTATTGAACTCGACCTCAAGAATGGCGGTCACATTGACCTCCGTGTGAGCACCGTGCCCACGAACCACGGCGAGTCCGTCGTCATGCGTATTCTGGACAAGTCTGCGCTCACGCTCGGTCTGCCCCAGCTGGGCTTCCTCTCCGATGACGAGGCCACCTTTGACCAGCTCGTCACACTGCCCGACGGCGTCATCCTCGTCACTGGTCCTACGGGTTCGGGTAAGACGACGACCCTCTACGCTTGCCTCAACCACATCAACCGCCCAGACAAAAAGATCATCACGGCAGAAGACCCCGTGGAATACGAGCTCGCAGGCATCAATCAGGTCATGATCCGCACCGACATCGGCATGACCTTCGCCGCCGCACTGCGCGCCATGCTCCGTCAGGCGCCCAACATCATCATGATTGGTGAAATTCGTGACGGAGAGACCGCAGGGATCGCCATCCAGGCCGCGATGACAGGTCACCTTGTGCTCTCCACGCTGCACACCAATGACGCCCCCTCCTCCGTCGCGCGTCTCGCCGACATGGGCATCGACCGCTTCCTCATCGCCTCCTCCGTGCGCGCCATCATGGCACAGCGCCTCTGCCGCCGCCTCTGCGACAAGTGCAAGGCAGACGGCGTACTCACGCCGAAGGAAGCGCTCACACTCGGCATTGATCCCAGCCGCCCCGTCAAAGTGCCCGTCGGCTGCGATACCTGCCGAGGCAAGGGTGCTCGTGGTCGTATGGGTATCTT
>CAYJLP010000160.1:1352-3088 GCA_964371115.1 uncultured Akkermansia sp.
GTATCTTCGAAATCTTCCAAGTCACCGACGACGTACGCGGCCTCATCAACTCCGACCTCACCTCCGCACAGCTGCGCGCCAAGGCACGAGAGCTCGGCATGCGCACGCTACGCGAAGACGGCATCCGCAAAGTCGTCGCCGGTCTCCTCTCCGCTGAAGAAGTCATCCGCGTCACCACAGGTGATGCCCACTAAAGACAGCAACACCCATTCACTATTCACCTTTACTAGAAGATCAATTTACCACATATGGACACGAACATAGTACTTGATGTCTTTATCAACAGCGGCATGCTCGACACCTCACTCGCTCGCGACATCGTCGATGAGATGGGCAACAGCGGCAAGGAAGTCTGGGAGACACTCATCGACTTTGGCATCATCGGCTCTCCTGAGGATTTCTGGAATGTCATCGCCACCGAAGTAGGAGCCCAATACATCTCGCTGGTCGACTTCACCCCTCCCGACCACGTCCTTGCCATGATCCCCGCAGCGCAGGCGCGTATGCTGGGCGCTCTCCCTGTCGAATACCGCGACGGCGAGGGACTCTACATCTGCGTCGAGGATCCCCTCAATCCCCAGACCATCGACGACCTGCGTATCGCCACAGGCCGTGACATCTACCTCTACGTCGCCGCCGACTACGAGGTGCGCGCTCGCATCGTCGAGTGCTACGGTGGCGCTGAGGCCGCCATGGACGACCTCATCAATGAACTAGGCTCCATGAGTGTTGGCAGTCAGGACGGCACCGATGAGGCGAACGCCGCGCCTGTCATCAAATTCGTCAACCTCGTCATCACCCAAGCCATCAAGGAGAAGGCCTCCGACATCCACCTCGAGCCCTTCGAGCAGGAGTTCAAGATCCGCTATCGTGTCGACGGCTCACTCTACGAGATGGCTCCCCCTCCCGTCCACCTCGCCACCCCCGTCATCTCCCGTGTGAAGGTTATGGCAGGGATGAATATCGCCGAGCGCCGTGTCCCGCAGGATGGACGCATCGTGATGAAGGTAGGCGACCTCGCGGTGGATATGCGTGTGAACTCGCTACCCACCCAATACGGTGAGTCGGTGGTACTCCGTGTGCTTGACCGCAACAGTGTCAGCCTCAATCTTGACAACCTCAATCTCGCGCCCAAGATCCACGAGTACATCCTCGATACGGTGAACAAACCCAACGGCATCTTCGTCGTGACCGGTCCCACAGGCTCGGGTAAAACCACCACACTCTACGCCGCGCTACGTGAGGTGAATACAGAAGACTCGAAAGTGCTCACAGCCGAAGACCCCGTCGAATACGACATCGACGGCATCGTGCAGGTGCCCATCAATGAGGGCATCGGTGTCACCTTCCCCCGTGTCCTGCGCGCTTTCCTCCGTCAAGACCCCGACCGCATTCTTGTGGGGGAAATTCGTGACCAAGACACCGCACAGATCGCCATCCAGGCTGCGCTCACAGGTCACCTTGTGCTCTCCACCCTCCATACGAACGACTCCGCTGGTGCGGTGACCCGCTTCGTCGACATGGGAGTGCAGCCCTTCCTCCTCTCCGCGACTATGCTCGGTATTCTCGCCCAGCGTCTCGTGCGTACCATCTGTCCTTTCTGCAAGATCCCCTACAACCCCTCAGGAGCACTGCTCCAGCAGCTGGGCATCGACCCTAGTCTCATCGGCTCGCAGCAGTTCTACACAGGCGGACGCTGTGACAAGTGCGGCAATACGGGCTACAAGGGACGAAAG
>CAYJLP010000160.1:3098-5937 GCA_964371115.1 uncultured Akkermansia sp.
CCATGAACTGCTTCACGCCTCCGATCCCATCAAGGATATGATCACGAAGAATGTCCCCTCCATTGTCCTCAAGCAAAAAGCCATCGAGCTAGGCATGAGCACGCTTCGCGAAGATGGCATCCACAATATCTTCGAAGGCAACACCACCATCGAAGAAGTCCTTAAGTATACTTAAATAACCCTTGACCAGACAAGCAAAATTTGATAAATTATTAATGTCATAAACTAGCACTCTCCAACATCATTCTACACACATATGCCTAATTTCAAATACACAGCACTGGATCAAAATGGCGTCGAAAAGACGGGCATCATCTCCGCTGGCTCTAAAATAGAAGCCGCGGAGCAAGTCCGCGCGCTCGGTCTGCTCATGCGTGACTGCCGCGAGGTCAAGGGCGGCAAGGCCACTGGTCCTCAGGAAAAAGTCGCCAAGGGCAAGAAGGGCGCGAAGAAAGTCTCCAAGGGCAAGGCTGGTGCCAAGGTCAAGCAGAAGGAGCTCATGATCTTCACCCGTCAGCTCGCCACGCTGATCAATGCTGGTCTGCCTCTGCTCCAGAGCCTCACCGTACTCACGAAGCAGGAACCCAACCCCAACCTGCGCGCCACCATCCAAGGCCTCGCCGACTCTGTCCAGGGCGGTTCCACGTTCTCCGAAGCACTCGCTACCTATCCCAAGCTTTTCAATAACCTCTTCGTCAACATGGTGAAGGCGGGTGAGCTCGGTGGTGTGCTCGAAGTCGTGCTCAACCGTCTCGCCGAATACCAAGAAAAAGCTAGCAAGCTGCGCGGCAAGATCACCTCCGCGATGGTCTACCCGCTCATCATTCTAGTCATCACCATGGGTATCCTCGTCTTCCTCATGCTCGTCATCGTGCCCAAGTTCAAGGACATGTTCGAAGGCGGCGACATCGAGCTGCCCCTCATCTCTGAGATCGTTTTCAATGCATCTGACAAGATGATGAGCTCCACCATCATCCCCGTCGTGCCCAATGCGGTCGTCGTCATCGCCGGCATCTTCCTCGCTTTTGTGGGTATCAAGCTCTGGTGCCGCACGCCCAAGGGGGCACTCGCCTATGATACCGTCATGCTCAAGATGCCGCTCATCGGCAAGCTCAACCGCGTGAGTGCCGTCGCTCGCTTCTCGCGCACCTTCGGCACACTCGTTGCCTCGGGTGTCCCCATCCTGCAGGCACTGCTCATCACCCGCGACACCGCGGGCAACATGATCGTCGCCGACTCCATCTCCAAGACGCATGATGCCGTGCGCGAGGGTGAGTCCATCGTCTCCCCCATGAGCACCTGCCCCGTCTTCCCCCCCATGATGATCTCCATGGTCGACGTGGGTGAAGAGACAGGTCAGCTCCCTGACATGCTCATGAAGGTCGCCGAGGTCTATGACGAAGAAGTCGACAACGCCGTCGGTGCCATGACCTCCATGCTCGAGCCCATCATGATCGTCTTCCTCGCGGTCGTCGTCGGTGGTATCGTGCTGGCTATCTTCCTGCCCATGATGGAAATCATCAAGAGCGTCTAATCCACGACCATGAAAACTCAGCTTTCACAGCACATGGTGAAGCCCCGTCATCGGGGCTTCACCCTCATTGAGATCCTCATCGTCATCTCCATCATGGCCTTCCTCATGGCGGCCGCATGGTCAGCACGCGCCTACTTCATCTCCCGCGCGATGAACAATACGGCGGAGAACCAAGTAGCCCTCCTTGCCGCAGGCGTCGAAGCTTACAAGGCAGACCAAGGCGGCGTGCTCCCCTATGCCAGTGGCGATGAATGGAGCGGACACATCCTCTACCGCATGCTCTCGGGCGATACGAGCAACAACGGCAAGCCCAACAAGAACAGCAAGACCGACCAGATGAACAGCGTCTACATTGATAGCTTTGTCATCATCAAGTCTGGTGACACCGAGGTTCCCGATGGCTTCCCTGTCATCAAGCGCAAGCTGGCCAAGTCTCCCGACTCAGGCAATGCTAGGGCAGGAGCACGCTACATCATCCTCGATCCTTGGGGCAATGCCTACCGCTACCGCCTCGGCTGTGAGGCCGAGACGAAGGGCAACAAGGTAGGACCAGGTATCAACGCCGATTTTGACATCTTCTCCCAAGGGGCAGACACCCTCGGAGACGCGACGAATAAGGAAGGCGACAATAAGGATAATATCACCAATATCAAAACACTGTAAAGAGGCATAGTGTCTCAATCAGACAGATGACAAGGAGGAGCCTCGTGCTTCTCCTTTTCTGTGTATAATGTTCGGCACTCTGGAAAATACGTCACGGCGATCAAAAAGTGCTGGAGCAAATGGAGCATGACCACGGAGCAACTGGTAACCACTAGCACGAAAGTTGATTTTGGAGAAGGACGCTACCACCTCCTGCGCAGCACTGATATCGCAAGTGGTACCGGTACCTACTTACCTCACGTCATCATCTTTACATACGTTGATTTCTCTTGCGCGCGGGATTCTCCCACTCTGACAGTGATCGGCGCCTACACGGAGAGTAGAAACATGTGAGTAGAAACACGATATCACGCTGGACATACTACTATGGGAAAGATGAGGCATTCTCCATTCGCGATGGGGGTGGATAGCTCATTTACCATCTGAATCTCTCAGATCGAGAAAGAGGGCTGTTCGCCCCACCTACGCACTTCCTGTGGCGCCTCGCTTATGAAGCTGTGCTCTTGGAGATTGCTTGAAACATACAGAGTATGTTCTTGACCAGTCGAGCTGTGCTAGCTATATTTTGGATGATGAAACACTTTTTTTGGCACTCCGTCAGAATCGTATCATGATTTCCTCACTCGATAAGAAGGCTAGTAT
>CAYJLP010000161.1:0-5876 GCA_964371115.1 uncultured Akkermansia sp.
GACGAAATAGAGAAGCAGCCCCGAGAGGGCGCAGAGTTGAAGCAATGACATAAGAAGAAGATCACAAAGGATGAGCCGTGCCAGAGGGCAGTCGCCCGCCTCTCCGACACGTAGGTATTATAGCCCCGAATCTCACGCTGTCAAGCATCAGTGACTAGCAGGTAGATCTTTACTCGCTCCCTATAGAGCTCTTTGCAGGGTGCCCTTAAAGAATCAATTTACACTTTTCTTTGCGGCGAGGTTTAACTCCATCAAGCAACCAGCACTGGCTATCGTCACCGCTCACACATAAATACCCACATGTACAAGCTTGAAATAGTTCGGAATTTTTGATTAATTGCTGTTTCCATCTAGGCATATTGCTAGGTGGGCTATAGCTTTGGAGGTAGTGCTCTATATCGCATTCCATCAATTTTCTAACTAGTTCAATGGCATACGCTTGACTTCCCCCAGTGCCTTTAGATTCCTGATTACAGAAATCTCTCATTTCTTTCAATCCATTAGGAATTCTATACTTGGGGCAGTCTAGCATATTGAGCTTAGACTTCCAGCCTTGATAAAAATTTGTGTCACCTATGGTCAATAATGACGACCACATCAAATGCTTCAGGCTTCTATTTATTTCAATTTGAGAAAAGATACCACTAATCACAGCCGTACATTTTACAAAAAGGTCTGCCTGAAAATTGGTTATATCCTTGTAACAACCTAGACACTTGAAAGCAAAGCTGATGCGCCCTTCACATAGTGCTGTCTCCTCGCATTCGATGATCAGACCTTTCCATTCCGAACGAGAATTAATCAATTGCGCCTTCGTGATCTCTTCGGTAACTTGCGCACTGGCAAACTTTGATTTGATCTGCTCATGGGCTAAATAACGATAAATATCTCGACATCCAGCACTTAATTCACGAACTAATCTAACTGCTAAAATATAACGAGCATAAGAATCTATGGACGTATGTTGAACAATATTTCCAACGACACGCAACCAATCATTGGCTGCTTCTGACGCGAAATGAATATTATTCTTGGCTGCTAGCGTTTCCGCATAGAACAGGACTCGGGCACTATATGAAGCGCTGCCCCTCATGATCCGTTCTATCGGCGTACTATGATCATAACTTCTTCGCAACCATGAAATTGATGATTTCCAAATCGAGATTGTTTCAAAGAGAAACTCATAATCACATTGTCTATAACTGCAGGGCTCATAGTAGGGGAAA
The DNA here is from genome assembly GCA_964371115.1 of uncultured Akkermansia sp. Taxonomy (GTDB): domain Bacteria; phylum Verrucomicrobiota; class Verrucomicrobiia; order Verrucomicrobiales; family Akkermansiaceae; genus Akkermansia. The sequence goes on from CAYJLP010000161.1 coordinate 1,227, forward strand.
TGATCCAGTGTCAACTCTTTCATGTCTTCACGTACATGGATGGCAACGCTAAGAAACTGCGTTTCGCGAATAAAATTCAACATGAAGGCATCAATGCGATTATGCTCATCTCTATAATACCAAAAGAAATCTGACCATACTGTATCAATGTTCTGCTTAAACACATTGCATGGAGCCGAGCGACTATCCCAGGCTTGCGTATCAAGATGCTTTTCAAATGAGGCCTTCCAATTTTCAAAGTCAGTCAATTGCTTTCCTCGAGCATTCATCTTGACATACAAATCATCTGACAAGCCGAACTCCTTGAGTGGAATATTGGTAAAGGTGATGTTATTCTCCATCAGAGCTGCCCATAATCCATCCTCGGTGAACATTTCTTGGATTTCATCTAGCGTAACGAGCATGCCGCTGATCGTCGGGTCTTTTTCCCAGCTCAATACCCACCAATTCGATGCGCGAATAGCCTGGCTCACTTTCATGGAATATGGTTCATGCACAAGGCGTTCACAAAACTCACGCGAGCTGACGCGCGTCTCATACCTGAAGCGGCTGAGCACGGGGATAGCAAGGGCTGATAAATTATTTTCCGCATTGTTCTCTTTGACTGCAATATACCAATGAAGCAAGAACAAAGTCGTGAGACGCTGTTGCCCATCAAGTGGCTGCAAAACCTGCTGCCCGTCCTCTATGATCACATCGCCATAGATAAAGTCAAGGGTTTGGGTCTTATTCTCATCAACCAAGGCACCATGGAGCGCCTTGAGAAAGCTCTGCCGCTTTTGCGTTGTGATAGCATCTGTCCGCCCCTGTGCATAATCTCGTTGAATAATAGGTATTTCTATAGAGTAATCCTGCAAGAGTTTCCAAAAATTGGTCGTCATTTCTCGAGACATAATTAATGCTGGCTTGTTAAAAATTGATTGATTGTTTCTTGTATATGATGAGAGTAATCACGTTGAGCACCTTCGTCCCAAATAAGCATATTCTGAGTCCTATCGCTAAAGAATTTGTTAAAAACAAAGACTGTACCTAATGGGATGAATTGTCCTTGTGCGAATTTTTGCAAGATCGTACTGCGCTTATCAGCATAGACAGCGCAGCCGTATGAGCGATTTGTCGAGGAATCTAGCAAGCACAAATTGCCCAAGCCATCATTACTATCCCCCAACAGCATCACCACACGATCATAGACATCATGAAAGGTGCTGGGGTCATACTGGCTCATTTGCTCTTTTAATGCCTCATCCAGAACATAGGATCGAGTTGCATCAAGCCAAGCTTCGCGGCTCTTTTCCTTATCCAAGGAGTCGGCGCGCGCGTGAATATGCTCAATATCCCATTTCTCCGCATGGTAGGCACAAAAGGAAAAGCGGGAGAGCTCATTTGTTACCTGAGAGTAGATGAGGACATTATGCAACAAAAGAACATTTCTAATGAGAGCCTTTGGGCTTTCTCCATAACTCAACTGCGATACATCTTTTAGTGTAGCTTCCCCCCCAGCGCGGCCAATGATCAGCTCGCGAATATGTTGATGAAAAGCACGACGCTCACGCCCCCATTTCTCCAACAAATCTCTTATATCATGACCAACAGCCAAAAGATAACCAATATAATGATAATATTTCTTATCATTAAACCAGTCTTCGAGAGTTTGAAAACAGGACTTGATCCGCTGCCATTGATCTTTGATAAAGCCATCCTTCGCCCCGCCTTTCTGAGCTTTGAATATCTCATAAAAATATCTAAAGGTGAAATTGTCATCTTGACTTGCATCTTTTTTTTCGCTGATGAGATCCAAAATATATTCGATACGGTTGTCTTGACCGTATTGTTTGCGAGGAGAGAGAAAATTCCAAAACTCATCATTTTTAAGCGAATAGACGATATGATCCCACGCTTGGGCAATCTCAAGCTGCTGCAAACGCAGCTGATTCTCGGAGATGCCCTGAAAGTTGCTCCTGTTTAAAAAGAGAGATTTGACAAGCTCATCATTCGTCAGAGCAATTTTTCCTTGATTCAAACGCGTGAAGGCATCTATCTCGTCATCTTGCTTCTCAATCTCGTGCCAGATAAATTTTGTATACTGCACAAAATCCTCATCAAAGCGGATTCTCTGCTCAGACTCCAAATCACGGTACCATCGATCGATTACTCCTGCCGCGCCATACAGGTGGTAGAAGTCGATGCTATCCTCGAAATGCGCACGCATGTCCTCAAGATTCATTGTGAGGAATTCTTGTGAACGGGGACGCGTCTCATACTCGATCTCGTAGAGCTGACCTTTTTTGCTAGAATCGCGCTGAGCTCGATGATTGAGAATGAGTAAAATGGTGCTCAGTCGTTGCTGACCATCCAAAACCTTGTACACCCCCTCTTCTAGCCTTTTCACGACAAGAGGTTGCAAACAGTAAAAACTCTTTCCCTGCTCACGTGGAGACTCTAAGAACTCCTTAATATCATTGAGCAAATCGCTTACTTCTTGTTTTCCCCACCTGTAGCCACGCTGATAAGCGGGAATGAAAAACCTCTTATTATACAGCCCCTCAATCGAGACCAGATTCTCATACGTTGATTCCATGTACTATCTCTCTATCACATTTCATAATCTGAGTCTTTCTCTATTTTGGATCGTCACTCAGAACAAAGGTTTATCTGTAGAGTACTCAAATCATCAGTCAAAATCAAACTTATAATTTTCACCTTGTCTAACACATATATCCACCGCTATGCACCCAGAGCACATTGGATTTCCCAGTCAGACCCTTGACAAGAGCATGCCTAAGCTCCACCTAACAAAAGAGAAATTCAGACTTGCTATTTATTATTTCTCTGCCTATAATCGTGACACTTGTCATCATGCTGAACATCCCTAATTGCATCACCTTGGCGCGTCTCGCCCTCGTCGTCGTCTTCACCCTCGCGCTGAGCATCCCCTCGACGCCCGAGGCTGTCGCCATCGCCAAAATCATCGCCTGCTGGTCCTTCATCATCGGGGCCTTCACCGACTACCTCGATGGCTACATCGCTCGTCGATTCAATCAGGTGACGAACTTTGGCAAGCTCATCGACCCGCTCGCGGACAAGATCCTCGTCTGCGCCGCCTTCATCTACCTCAGTGTGATCGGTGTCTGCCCCTTCTGGATCACCATTCTCATCATGTTCCGCGAGTTCCTCGTCACAGGTCTGCGCCAGCTCGCCGTGGAGAAGAACATCGTCATCGCTGCCGACCGCTACGGGAAGTGGAAGACCATCTTCCAGCTCGGCTACTGCATGATGGCACTCACGCAGCTCGCGCATGCGCAGTCCGAGATTGGCTTCTTTGCCTTCTTTGCGCGCGGGGATTTCAGTGTCTACTTCACGCAGTTCCTCCTCTGGGGAGGCGTGGGACTCACCCTCTTTAGCGGCGCGAACTACTGCTACAAGTCACGCCATCTGATTGATTAACTACCAACGTCGCCCCTCCTCCTCTACCCTCCATGGCGTCCCCCGAGCACTCCGATCCCTCAGCATCCGCAGAAGCCACCGACTCCGCCGACTCGCGCACCATCCACCTGATGAGCGACACGCTCGCGAGCCAAGTCGCCGCAGGAGAGGTCGTCGAGCGTCCCGCTTCCGTCATCAAGGAGCTCGTGGAGAACAGCCTCGATGCCGGCGCCACCAGCATACGCGTCGACATCGAGCGCGGCGGCATCGCCCTCATGCGCGTCACCGACGATGGACGCGGCATGAGCCACGAAGACGCGCAGATGTGCCTCATGCGGCATGCGACAAGCAAGATACGCGACTTCGGCGACCTCTTTGACATCCGTCACCTCGGCTTTCGTGGCGAGGCGCTGCCCAGCATCGCCTCTGTCTCCCAGATGAGCATCACCACACGGCGCGCCGACGATGTCGAGGGCACCCAGATACGCGTGCAGGGCGGCGTGGCCGAGGAGCCGCGCAACGCCGGCTGCGCGCCCGGCACCTGCATCGAGGTCGCCGAGCTCTTCTACAATACCCCTGTACGCCGCAAGTTCCTCAAGAAAGACGACACCGAGGCCGCCCACATCGAGCAGCAGCTCATGCTCCACGCACTCGTCTACCCCGAGGTACGCTTTGTCTTCACGAAGCAGGGGCAGACCGTCTTTGACACCGCCGCGACAAAGGATCTGCGCCAGCGCATCGCCGACTTCATGGGGCGCGAGCTCGCCCGCGAGCTCATCGAGATGGAGCCCACGCAGGCACCCGGTGTCTCCATCTCAGGCTACCTGCTGCCCCTGAGCGCGGCGAAGCGCAACCGCCGCCTCCAATTTCTCTTCCTCAACGGCCGCCCTATTGAAGACAAGATGCTCATGCGCGCCCTGCGCGATGGCTTCGGAGGACTTCCCACAGGACTGCATCCCACCATCTTTCTCTACATCAAGATGGATCCCGCCCTCGTCGATGTCAACGTCCACCCTGCAAAGAAAGAGGTACGCTTCCGCCGCATGAACGACGTCTGCCACGCCATCATCGACTCCATCCGCGTGAGCCTCAGCCGCCACGCACGCCAAGGCGAGGAAGAGAACAAGCAACAAATCCCCAACAGCGCGCCTCCTACATCCAGTATCCCCAGCCTCCCACAGCTGCCGCGCGGCCGCGCCCGCCGCGGGCCCGGCGCCGGGGGGGGCG
>CAYJLP010000162.1:0-5864 GCA_964371115.1 uncultured Akkermansia sp.
AGTGGATGGTGCTCATCATACCCTTTTCGATGCCGAAGGTTTCGTCGAGAACCTTGACCATAGGAGCAAGGCAGTTTGTGGTGCAGGATGCGTTGGAAACGATGTTGTGCTTGGCTGCATCGTATTCCTGATCGTTGATGCCGAGGCAGAAAGTGAGGTCAGGGTTCTTTGCAGGAGCAGAGATGAGGACCTTCTTGGCACCAGCGGTGATGTGACCTTCAGCCTTGGCGCGGTCTGTGAAGAGGCCAGTGGATTCAAGAACAACGTCAACGTTGAGGGCTGCCCAAGGAAGACCTTCAGGACCGCAGCGGTCACCGAGGATGACGATAGGATGGCCGTTTACGATGAGCTTGTCACCGTCGATTTCGACCGTACCGTTGAACTTGCCCTGTGTGGAGTCGTACTTGAGGAGGTGAGCTGTAGTAGCGATAGGGGTAAGGTCGTGAATAGCGACTACCTTTTCGAGCTCAGTCTGGGACATGGCGCGGAGAACGTTACGTCCGATGCGACCAAAACCATTAATAGCGTAATTTGCCATAAGTTGTAATGATTGATAAATTGATTTTCTTGAAATCCTGCCTCCTCTTCTGCAAAAGTTGACAGGGCGCGCCTCATGTTACTCTGCCACTTTTCACAAGTCAATACAAATTTTCGTATCTCATAAAAATGATGAGCGGCAAAAAGTAGGCTGACCGCAGCCCATCGGAGCTCCTTTCTTGACAAGGAGGGGGCATTTGTGCTCTACTATATAGCAACACGTATTTCTTGTATATATGAAATTTTTATCCCCATTACCGTTTCTGCTCTGCCCCCTGTTGCTCACCACCACCCTCCACGCAGACGCGGCGAAGGATAAAAAGATCCAGTCATGGATGAAGGGCATCGCCGCGCAGCCCTTCCAGACCCTCTCGCTCCACGAAGCCGCCGCCCATGGCAACGCCGAAGTCGCGAAGCACTGCCTTGAGCTCAACCAATCCCCCAACCAGCCCGACGAGCTCGGACGCACCCCGCTCCACCTCGCCGTACAGGGCGGACACGCCTCTCTTGTCAAGCTCCTCCTCGCCGCGGGTGGCGACGTCATGCGCCCCGACGCGCAGGGGAAAACAGTCACCCAGATGACAAGCAACAAAGCCATCCTCGCTCTCTGCAATGCCGAGATCAAAAAACGCCACGAGCAGATCGCTGTCGCTGATGCCATCGCGAAGGGCAACAACGCCCCGCTCAAGACCTACCTCCAAGCCAAGCAGAACCCCGACGTCCTCGACAAGGACGGCCGCTACCCCCTACTCCACCTCGCGATCACAAGCCGCAACAACGAGGCCGCACGCCTCCTGCTCCAAGCGGGCGCACAGGTCGAGCGCCGCTTTGACCATGGGAAGAGCTACCTCATGCTCGCCGCCTCCTCCAGCAGCCCCGAGATCGTGAAGCTCCTGCTTGCCAAGGGTGCCAAGCCACTCCACCAGAGCAACAACGGTGCCACCGCCCTCCACGACGCCGTCTGGGCGATGCGCAATGACAACGTCGCCGCCCTGCTGCCCGCCTACAAGTCCGTCAACTACAGCCCCGATGGTCGTCAGAATAGCTACCCCATCTACCTCGCCATCGGCCGCAACAACAGTGCAGCCGTTGAGCTCATCCTCGCCGCGGGTGTCAACCCCAACGCCGCCCCCTACGGTCCTGAGCTCCTCATTGCCGCCGTGCGCAAGAACAACATCAACATGGTACGCGCACTCCTCAAGGCGGGAGCCAAACCCCACGCGAAAAACGCACAGGGACAGACCGCGGCCCAATTCGCCAAGGGAACGATCGCTGAGCTCCTCAAATAATTGCTCCCTGCCACCTCATCCATCCATAGATCATAATCATGACATCCCTCCCCTTTCTCTGCCTCGCCGCCAGCCTCTGCCTCGCTCCGCTGAGTGCCGCCGTCCCCCAGCTCACCGACACCAGCAAGCTCAATGACAAGACACAGGAGCAAGCCTACCGTAACCGCAGCTTCCGCGCCTACCTCCCCCTAGACGAGGTACGCCGCCGCTACAAGGTGAACAACTACTCCGCCTATGAGAACCCCACAGGCATCTACTTCACCGCAGGCGAGCAGGCCACGCTCACGCTAGATAGCAAAGCCCCAGCACAAGGCATCGCGCTCATCGTCCACGACTTTGGTCCCTCGGGAGCGCACGAAGTCTACCCCCTCAAGCCCGGGAAAAACAGCATCACGATGAAAAAGCCCGGCCTCGCCTACGTCCAGTACCGCGACACGGATCCGTCGAAGGCCGCCCCCATCCGCCTCCGCATCGAGGGCGGGCGCATCAACGGCATTTTTACTAGCAAAGACGACAACGCCACGTGGAAAAAACTCCTCGCTGGCACCGTCTGCGACATGATCGACCTCGTCGGCGAGCGCGTACACCTCGTCTACCACGTCGGCGAGCTGCGCAAGCAGACACCCGCGCAGGGCGTCGAGCTGCTCAAAACCTATGATGAGGCTATGAAGCAGCAGCAGGACCTCATGGGCTGGGGCAGCCTCATCCCCCACCCTGGCAACCACATCCTCGGGCGCAACATCTGGCGCGGCTTCATGCACGCGGACGGGATGGGAGCCGCCTTCCACCATAATACCATGCGCGAGGTGGGCAATGCCCAGAAACTGCCCAAGAGCAGCTGGGGTGTCGCCCACGAGTTCGGACATGTCAACCAAGTACGCCCTGGTATGCTCTGGGTCGGCACGGGGGAGATCACGAACAATATCTTCTCTGCGTGGAGCAACTTCCTCTTTAATCCCGCTTCGATGCGCCTTGAGCACGAAGGCACCGGCTCGCCCAATGGGCACCTGCGCGGCGGCCGCATGCACTGCTACATCCACAGCGCACTCGTCGAGGGACGCCCTTGGCAGTACCAGCAGGGGCCTGATAGCTTCAACTACGGCAAGCACGCGACAGGCAAGCCTCAGCCCAGCCTCAGGGAAGAAATCGAAATGAGCCCCAAGAGCTACGACCACTTTGTGAACGTCGCGCCCCTCTGGCAGCTGCAGCTCTACATGGACGTCGCGTGTGGGAAAAAGGATTTCTACCCCCGTATCTTTGACGCTGTACGCAAGACGGACGAGAGCAAGCTCACGCAGGGGCAGATGCGCATGAACTTCATGAAGAATGCCTGTGATGCAAGCCAGCTGAACCTCACGCGCTTCTTTGCCCGCACGCGCATGCTCACACCACTCAACCGCTGGAAGAACGACTACGGCTCGCGCATGCTCACCGTCACGCCTGAGATGGTGGAGGACTTCCTTGTCCATGCGCATCAGTATCCAGAGCCTGACTCATCCGTCATCTACTACATCAACAGCAACAATGTGGATATCTTCAAAAAGAAGATGGCGATGAAAGCGGGCAAGCAGCTCCAGCCAGTGAAGGGAAAGATCACGGTTCCTGCGGATCAGTGGCAGGGAGCCGTCGCCTTTGAAGTACGGCAGGGCAAGAAGCTCATCGGTGCCTCTCTGCTGGGACTCGGGCATGGGGATAACAAGACGACCGATGTATTCGTCCCTGTGGAGGCGAGCGAGGTCTACGCGGTCTCTTGGGATGGAAAGCGGGAAGTGATCTACAAGAAGCAGTAGTGAGCTGCTGGTGCACATCACGCTCGCTGCGTGAAAATACGGTCGCTATATGAAGGGGGCTTCTAAATGCTCGTCATTCTAAATAAGGAAATTCAGAAAATCGCTTCACGAGGCAGCTTTTGAGTGCTTTTAGACTGGATTCTCCCCGAATTTTCCTCTCAGAGGACACTCTGAGCCATCAATTCGTGAAAAATCCAGCCTAAAATCATCTCCAAATCTTACCTCGCGAGAAGCCCCCTGAGAAAAGATGCGGAGCATCTCTTTTCCATTCCACCGCTACGTATCGTAACGTTCAGCCCATTACGCGTGAATACATCCTCGGAAAAAATATTTTTTTCGTTGGACATTTGTTCCACGCGTGCATATAATAAAAGGGTACATGCTCACACTCGCCCACAGAAGCCAGAAATCCATCCTGCAATACCTCGCAGGACAGGCTCTGACCCTGTCGCGCGATATAGCCGATAACTCCCTTGCTGAGCATGAGCAGGAGCTCCAACAAACACTCGACCAGCTATCACAAGATAGGCGTATCCTGCTCTTTGGCCGCGCCAAAAGTGGGAAATCCTCCGTTCTCGCCGCCCTCATCAACGAGCCCGTCATCGCGCGCGCCGAGACACGCGAGCGCATCGCACGCTGGCGCACCTGCCCCCCCGGTGAAGGTCCCGATCAGCGCGCGCACTACCTCATGCGCGACGAGCTCGCAGGCTTTGAGTTTATCGACACAGCCGACTGCCAGCTCATCGGCGTTGAAGACAGACTCCCTCGCCTCGCTGAGCAATCCGACATCGCCCTCGCTGTCGTCAATAGCCACGACATCGAGGACGCCGCCTACTGGAAGACACTCGCACGCCTCGTCGAGCACAGCGAGCACTGCCGCTTTGCCATCGTCGCGACGCATGTCGATAGTCTCAATGCCAAGCAGCTCCTACGCCTCAAGGGTGCTCTCCAAGACGCCATACGCGACTACCTCCACGAGCCCCTGCCCTGCTTCCGCCTCGGCAGCATAGAGGATCTAGAGACCATGGACGAGCTACGCGCCTACGTCCAGCAAAGCCTCGATGCACGCGACGCGCTCTACCGCGACCTCATCCACACGGCAAACGCCTGCCAAATCCTGCTGCAAAAGCACGCCATCCTCCTCGCCGCTCGCCAATCTGCGCGCCACGCTGACACGGGATTCCTCCAAGGTATCGACCGCGAGATCGACCGCTTCCTCGAGCGACAGCTCTCAGGGGTGGAGTCACTCACGGACTCCTACATGCAGGAGATCCACCAGCTGCCCAGCAGTCTATGCGCTTGGACCAGATCTCACTTCAACAGCTTCTTTGTCCCCTCTGATCTACTGCTCTTTGAGCGCGTCGTGCCCGACATCGAGTCGCAGTACTACAGCCACCTGCGCACCCGCATCCTCGAGCGCCAAGAGGAGTCCGACAGACAGTTCATCCTCTCCTGCGAGAGTCACTGGAACGACGTCGGCGAGCGCATGCAGGACAAGCTCCACTGCGACATAGGCAGCTTTCGGAATATCACTCTGAGCCGCGAGCTCGGTGAGCTGCATCGCCAGCTACTCTACAGCCTCCATTGCGCCATCCAGCAGCGCAAGCTCCGCGCCTCAGCGCGCCAGCTGCTGCTGCCACAGGCGGCAAAGCTCTACCCGCTCTTCATCCTCATCTGCATGATCATCGCCGTGGCTGGCATCATCGGCTTCTACGAGTACGACCTCTTTGCCGTGCTCTGCCTGATAGGAGCCCTGCTCATCTGGCTGATCGCCACGACAGTGCAGTATTACCAGCTCAAATCCGTCGGCAAGGCTCTTGAGAGCCTCATCCTCGATGTAGGCAGCAGCATAGAACAATCTCTCCAGACGGCTCTCGGCGAGCTCGTCCTCTCACGCGTCGCCGCCTACCGCCAGCTCTACAAGCAGCCCCGCGAGGCTCTCGTGGAGCAGGAACGCATGCTCGTGCCGCTGACGCATCGCCAGCGCAAGCTCTACCAGCAGTTCAGCGCGTTCCGCCGTAGCATTTGATTTTTTTTGAGGAAAGAAAATTTTGCTTTTATCTCGCGAATAATGAGAGAGGAGAGTGCATGACGCTCTCCTCTCTCTGCTCATCCTGCGCATGGGACTAGGTGTAAGTAATGTCTACTGAATAAAAGGCTCATTTGAGGCAATCATCACCAGCGCGAAAAATATTGAAGTGGTCCCCGAAAATCTGACAAATACCTAAAGGGGCAATTGAACTTTGGA
>CAYJLP010000163.1:0-927 GCA_964371115.1 uncultured Akkermansia sp.
GGAGGCTACGCCTCCGCGCTGCCGTGGGCGCACACCTGCGGTGCGCCCGAAGGGGCTCCGCCCCTTCACCCCGCTGGGCGCTGCCCAGACCCGCTGGGGTCTGGCCCCCAGACGGCCACCAAAGGACCTGCGGCCCTCTGGACACCCCCTAGCGATACTGCGTATCGCCGTGCGATGCCACCGTATTATTTATTTTCCACCCAACCCCCCCCCACACACGCTATGTTCGACATGCTCGTCCGTCTCTACGACCTCCCCGATCTCTCCCCCCTCCAGACACGCCTCGCCTCCGAGGGTATCATTCTCCGCCACGCCCGCCCTTACGAGCGCCACCTCGTCGCCGCCTGGGTCGGCGAGCACTTCAGCCCCAAATGGGTCAGCGAGTGCAAGATCGCCTTCTCCCGCCAGCCCATCTCCTGCTTCATCGCCACCCGCGACAAGCAGATTCTCGGCTTCGCCTGCTGCGATGTCACCGCCCGCGGTTTCCTCGGCCCCATGGGTGTCGATCCCCAGCTGCGCTCCTCTGGCATCGGCAAGGCTCTCCTCATCCTCGCCCTCCAGCATCTCTACCACCTCGGCCATGTCTACGCCTTCATCGGTGGTGTTGGCCCCGCCGAGTTCTACGCCCGCGCCGTCGGTGCCGTTCCCATCGAGGGCTCCACCCCCGGTCTCTACGTGGATATCCTCCCCGAGCCACCGGCGGAGTAATAATTGTTGCCACACATTAGTTGTAGATTGTATGACGCCTCGCTCGTTCCCATACGCAGTGAGGCGCTTTTTTATAAGTGCCCCTCAGAAAACAAACAAAACAAAAAACAACATGAACAAGCCCGCCCTCCTCCTCCTCGGTCTCCTCGCCGCCCCCCGCCGGGGGCACCGCGCGCTCCCGGCCCGCCCCTCCGCCGCGGCCGCCGCCGCGGGCGGCCG
>CAYJLP010000163.1:937-5863 GCA_964371115.1 uncultured Akkermansia sp.
TCCTGGCGCACCTCGCCATCCCTGCCAACAACTCCGCCGCTTCCCCCGCAGCAGAAGCCCTCCCACGCTCCCCCCACGCGCTGCTCGCCTCCTTCGATGCGAACAAGGATGCCCAGCTCGACAAATCCGAGTTCAAGACTGCACAAGAGAAGCTCGCCGCCGACCGCGCAGCCCGCCTCCTCGCCCAGTACGACCTCAATCACGACGGCAAGCTCAGCCCCGCCGAGCAAGCCGTCTCCGACGCCTCCCAAGAGCTAGTACAGTCCCAGCACCGCGTCATGCGTGCCCAGCTCCAGCTCATGAAGGCAAAGCAGCAAGCCGCGAGACTTGCCCGCTTCGACTCCAACGGCGATGGCGAGATCAGCGAGCAAGAGCGCGAGGCCATCCAAAATAAGCGTGACAAGCGCGCCCAGCACCGCCAGCAGCACCGCCACGACCGCAACCACGACGGACAGCTCGACAACAACGAGAAAGCCGCCCTCGAGCAAGCCCAAACCCAGCGTAGCAAACGCCGCGCCGACGCCCGCGCCGAGCGCGAGAAACAGCGCCTCGCCCGCCAGCAGCAAAAGCAACAGCGCGAAGCCGCCCTCATCGCTCGATTCGACGCTGACAAGAACGGGCAACTCAGCAAAGAAGAGCGCCTCACTGCCCGTCGGGCACTCTACCCCAGCGGTGCTCCCAGCCTCATCCAGCGCCCCGATTGCAATCTCGACGGCCAGCTCGACAAAGCCGAGTTCCAAGCCGCCCAACAACGCCTCTCCAAGCGCAGCATCAACAAGCACCCACGCCGCGCCCAGCAGATCCGCTACGTCATCCATGCCTAGCAGCATTCTGCTCATTTCTTGACAGCCGCCCTCCGATGATCTAGACTAGTGAAGTCGGAAGGAGCAAATTGCGAACTTGTGGGTGTGAGTCCCGTGTTTCGACCTAAAAAACGCCCTGTGATCACGGGGCGTTTTTTCTCTATCCCATTGTTAGCAACTACTATAGGGGATCTTGCAAAATTAGCAGCTTCGGATTTTGCTGGCATTTTGGATGAAAATTGGCGGCGTTTGGGCGCGCATAGCGAGCTATGTAAGCCCAAAAAGCCGCGAATTCTCGCCAAAATGCTCCAAAAGACGTGCTGTGACGCTCATTTTCGAAATCAGCAATTTTTCAGAACTAATTTTGCAAGGTCCCCTATAGACTCCTCTCCCCATGCGCATCGCGCGGGTGCCACAGTAGGGGCTTGAAGCATGCGAGATCTATGCTAGCATGGAGGGGGAGCATTCTTCCCACACCGTGAACAATACACCACCATCCCTTGTATGAAAGATACCCCCCCTAGCTTGTTCCTACCCGCTCTCGTCTGCACTCTCGGCACCGCCGCCTCGCTCGCGCAGGCCGAGACCCCGCCCAATGTCCCCGAGCTCACCCGCCAAGCCCAAGCAGGCGACGCGAAGGCGCAGCTGGAGCTCGGTCGCTGCTACATCTACGGCAATGGCGTGCCCCTCGACGAGGTGCAGGCCTTCCAGTGGTTTGAGAAAGCAGCCCTGCAAGGCAATGCGCACGCGCAGTTCAATATGGCTCTCTGCTACGAGCAGGGAAAGGGAGCTGCCGTCGATGCTAACAAGGCCTTCTCTTGGGCAAAAAAAGCCGCCGATCAGAGCTATGTGCCCGCCTACAGCTTTGTCGCGAACTGCTATCTGATTGGTTTCGGTACAGCTCTAGATGAGAAGCGAGCCTACAGCTACCTGCTCAAGGCGGCTGAGCTAGGCGACCCCACCGCTCAGTGCAGTATGGGCGATCTCTACCGATTGGCCAGAGGTACCGTCGAGGATCCGAAGAAGGCCTTTGCTTGGTATAGCAAGTCTGCGGCCCAGCAATGGCCGCAGGGGCAGTTTAGAGTGTCTGCTTGCTATCAAAATGGATACGGCGTGGACAAAGATGAGCAGCAAGCATTCTCTTGGTGCCTCAAGGCCGCGCAGCAGGGGTATGTGCAAGCGCAGTTGCACCTAGCGCAATGCTACACCATGGGGCAGGGGGTCGAAAAGGATGAGAGCGAGGCCGTGCGCTGGCTGCGCAAGGCGGCTGCACAAGACTTTGCTCCAGCCCAGTACGCCCTAGGCCTCTGCTATAGAAACGGGCGGGGCGTTGCCCAAAATGATCAAGAGGCTGTCCTCTGGTACCGCAAGGCGGCGGATCAGGGGCACGCGGCGGCTCAGCACAATCTGGCTCTCGCTTATAGGCGCGGCAATGGGGTGGAAAAGAATGCGCAAGAGTTTCTCCGCTGGACGCGCGCCGCCGCCGAGCAGGGGGATGCAGCGGCTCAGTTCAATCTGAGTATTCTGTACATGACAGGCGAGGGGGTGGAAAAGGATGTCCACGAGTTTGTCCGCTGGACACGCGCCGCCGCTGAGCAGGGGGAGCCAGATGCTCAGGCCAATCTGGCAACCTCTTATGCGACTGGAGAGGGGGTTGAGCGCGATATGAAAGAGGCCGTGCGCTGGTGGCGCAAGGCGGCGGAGCGGGGGGTGGTGCGAGCGCAGTCCCGTCTGGGCTTTGCCTATGCAGAGGGAGAAGGCGGCGAGAAGGACATCCAAGAGGCCCTACGCTGGTGGCGCGTGGCGGCGGAGCAGGGGGATGCGTTTGCGCAGTCCCGTCTGGGCACTGCTTATGCGTCAGGAGAAGGCGGCGAGAAGAATGCACAAGAGGCCTTGCGCTGGTGGCTCATGGCGGTGGATCAGGGGCTTGCTGATGCAGAATACAACCTCGCACTGAGCTACGCAAAGGGCGATGTAGGAGAGAAGAATATCCCAGAAGCTCTCCGTCTCTACCACAAGGCCGCGCAGCAAGGGCACGCCCAAGCCCAAACCCAATTGGCTGTCCACTACCTGATGGGGGATGGTATTGAGAAGGATGAGCGCGAGGCGGTGCGCTGGATGCTCAAGGCCGCCGAGCAGGGCTATGCTCGCGCTCAGCACAATCTCGCTACATGTTACGAATCGGCACGCGGTGTTGAAGAGGATGCGCAGAAAGCCGCTTTCTGGTATCGCAAAGCGGCCGAGCAGGGGGATGTAGAGGCTCAAAGCCTGTTGGCTGGCTACTACTTGAGAGGTATTGGCGTGGAGAAGGATGATCAGCAAGCCGTCGCCTGGCTGCTCAAGGCGGCGGATGGGGGCGATGCCCAAGCGCAGTACAACCTCGCGGTCAGCTATGAGCTGGGCCGTGGTGTCGAGGAAAATGAGAATGAAGCTATCCGCTGGATGACTAGCTCGGCGGAGCTAGGCGATGCCGATGCTCAAAGAGCGATGGGGTTTAGATATGAGCATGGTGTGGGGGTTGAGCAGGACAAGTATCAAGCCATTTTTTTGTACAACAAAGCGGCCGATCAGGGGAACGTCGAGGCGAAGGCGGCTCTCGATGAGCTGCTGCGCTAGCTCGCTCTGGGGGGCAAGGAGTGGCTGATGCCCTGCGTGGCGGCAGCAGCAGACATAGCATCGCGTGTCATACAGCTACGGCGAGTCTGAGAAGAAGTCTCAGACTCGCCTCTGCTTGAAAGCTGAGGAAGAGCTTATGGATTTTTTCGCATCAGGTAGTTGTTCAGCTCCACACCGTCGCGCCATACGACGTTCTCCCGCACGATGGCA
Source organism: uncultured Akkermansia sp. (assembly GCA_964371115.1). GTDB lineage: Bacteria > Verrucomicrobiota > Verrucomicrobiia > Verrucomicrobiales > Akkermansiaceae > Akkermansia. Next base: position 4,567 of record CAYJLP010000163.1, read on the forward strand.
TAACCCATAGCTTCAAAAAAAGCCCCGCCGTTAGCGACGCGTAGCTGTGCAGAGCTTCGTCTCCTCGCTCTGCCTCCAGCGCGCGCAGGATGGCAGATCCCACACCCTGCCTCTGGTAGTCTCGGTGTACGTAGAGACAATCAATCTCGCCGCCCGCGACTCGGTTGCCAAATCCGAGCAACTCGACCTCCCTTTCCGCGATAATAGTCAGGCTGCTGGAGAATCGTTGCTCCCATGCCGCGCAGTCGACGTGCCCTGTCGCCCAGACCCGTAGCTGCTGCGGCGTGTAATCGCGCTTGTTAACGCTATGGACAGTATCGTAGAACAGGTGCGCCATAGCGCTGATATCTCGCGGTTTGTAGGCTCTCAGGGTGAACATAGCAGCTCGATCATACACCGTTTTTTCAAGAACAAAAGAGCCAATTCTCCGCACGAAGAAGGCGAGGGGAGCTTCGTGGAAAAAAAAAGCCGCCCTCGCCGTGTGTGGCGGCGAGGGCGGCTGATGATCACGCGAGGCTAGGCTACGTGCGTGACGGCATGCGTTCGTTCATGAGTCGGTGTGATTGCCTTTAGTGCTTGGGAGCCTCGCACTTCTGAGCCATGGTGGCGTATTTCTGAGCCATCTCGGGGTTCTTCTCACCGCCGCCACAGCCAGTAGCGTGCATGTGAGCTAGTGCCATGCAGGCGCCCTTATGTCCATCAGCGGCAGCCTTTTCTAGGCCAGCTTTGGCCTTGGATGCCATTTCTTTGGAGACAGCGGGATCGTCCTTTATAGGCGTGTCAGCTCCATCGCTCGTCAGATACGCAATCGTGTACTGCGCGATGGGGTTGCCATTGGCTGCTTCCAGCGTGACAGTGTCGATGTTGAGCCATTCGGTATTGCAGGCTTGGATCTTGCCATCAGCGGCTACGGTAGGGGCGCAGCAGCTTGTGGGGCAGGGGGCTTTGCTGTCCATGGTGCAGGGCTTGGTGGTGTCAGCATAGGCATTGAATCCAAGGAAGGCAACGGCGGTCATGAATAGTGTGTGGTTCATAGGCACCCAGTATGCCCTCCCTTAAAAAAACTTTCAAACTAACTCTCTAGCTGTTTAGCTTCCTTAAAATCAGCTCGTCACGACCTGTTATTCACGCGCCCTTAAAAAAGAATTCTCAGAAAAAATAAAATTAATATTGACATCAGCCTTAAAAACAACTATGATTGCCCCGCTTTGAAGTCTCCAACAGGAGGCGATACGGAAAAAGCGCTTCTGTAGCTCAGGGGTAGAGCGCATCCTTGGTAAGGATGAGGTCGCGGGTT
>CAYJLP010000164.1:0-5830 GCA_964371115.1 uncultured Akkermansia sp.
GCTCGAATGGTCGCGGTGCCGCCTATGTCGGTGAATACGGTCGCACCTTCGCCGACGGCAAGGGTACATTCCGCCTCAATCCCTTCATGAGCGCTCTTGACATCGAGAAGGCTGACGGTACAGTCGAGCTCGAGCACAACTACGGTCTCGCAGGCAGCGTCGAGTACAACTTCGGCGATCGCGTCAGCGTCTTCGCACGTGCTGGCTTCTCCGCTCGCAGCGAATACGGTACTGACAACGACTTCAGCGTCGGTGCACACGTCCGCCCCTTCGCCGCCCGTGAAAACGACTACTTCGGTGTTGCTTTCGGTATGTTCAAGCCTGGTGATGATGCAGAAACAACTGCTAACGGCAACCACGAAAAAGTTGTCGAACTTATGTACAACTTCAGCGTCACTGACCGCCTCTTCATCGTTCCTCACGCCCAGTTCATCATTGATCCTGCTGGCAACGACGCCACAGACAGCGAAATCCTCTGGGGTGTACAGGCCGTCTTCAATTTCTAATAGCTATTTAGATTATTATATTCAACGGTAAAAATATAGCATAACATGTAACGAGAGGCAGTAGAGAGAAATCTCTGCTGCCTCCTTGCTTATTGCTTTTTCTTGCGCGATGGGTGAGTAAAGCGAGTGCCTCCTCGTGTTCGGCTACGGCAGAATAGTGCTACGCTGGCGCGAACTGCATGCAATTTGTGCCGTATAGCAGCTTCGCGATTGGCTCTTTTTTCTCTCCCTTCTCTTTTTTTAGAATCAAGAGGATTTGCCTCTCCCCTGCTTTATTGCCTGCTGATAGAGAGCTAGGGCTGCTACGCTTCTGGCACCTTGCGCTCAATCACATCTTAGTGCATGAGCTTGTTGATCAGCTTGAGCGCGCCACCGAGTTCAAAGACCTGCGGTCCGCGCGGTGGAGGTGCAATGACACCGATGAAGGGGGCGTGCCCTCGATGCGTAATCACAAAAGGCTGCCCCATATTAAGCTTCGCCCCGCCGCGGAAGAACTCATGCCCCATCTCCACAGAATCAGTCTCGGCGATAGAGATCAACTCAGATGAACTATCTTCTGCCAGATGCACCTTGAGCTGCTCCACATCCTGCTTGAGCGGCACGATCTGCAGAGCATAGCCGCGCAGGAATCGCTTGCGCCATGTCAGCACAAAGGGCGGCGGGGTAAAGGGCTGCGCCACTGAGAGTGCCAGCGCGCTGATGAGCATGCGCGTGCTGCCCGACTTGCTGCTCAGCTCGACATCGAGATCCTCTGACCAGATGATGCCGTGCTCGGCGACGAGGTCGATGAGCAATTCATCCGACGCGGGCAGCAGTGTGAAGCTCTTGTCGAGCTCATCTATCGCGCTGCGCACACGCACCGTGAGCTCGACGCCTCGCTCGATGCCCTTTATATGCAGCCTCGGACGAGCCTGCTGCACACAGTGCCCCATCGCGTCATTGGCGATCAGCGTACGCGTGACTTGATGGTTAAATACTTTGATAATGCCCAGCCACTTCGCGGGCGCACAGTGGACGGTGCAGTCTAGCTCGCCTTCACGGCGCATGAGTGAAAAGCCGTAGCGAGCCTGCTGAATGTAGAGATCCAGCAGATGGTCACGCATCTTGTCATCGCCTTGGAGCTGCGCGAAATGCGCGAGCGTGACGTAGCCTTGACCACTGCTGATGAGTAGCTTTCTTCCTATCTCAGGTTTGTAGATAGCATAGGGATGACCTTCTTGGGAGAGGATTTTCCCCATGATCACCATGGCAGTCGGGTCGTGCGCCTCGCAGCCCTCTTCGAGGAGGTCGAGCGCCTCATCTTGGTGCTTGCCCGCATCGAGTTGCATGAGGTACTCTGCGAGTACGGCGTAGCGCGTAGGGAAGCGTGACTGCTGGAAAAAATGGCGGTAGAACTCCTCCTGCTCCCGTGGCTCCATCTCGTCGGTAGGCGTGAGCAGCATGAGGCATTCTTGGCGTATGGACTCATCCAGTCCCACCTCCCCCTCAGCATCAATACAGAGGCGTAGATATTCCTTGACAATATCGTCCACGCGTGCCAGATCCATATCCACGCCCCAGCCATTCTCATAGGCGAGGGCGAGGTAGAATCCCGCTGCTGCATAGCCGCGCTCTGCCAGCTGACGCGCGATGCGCAGCACGTGATCGCAGTCCTGCGAAACGCCGTAGCCATAGGCGTAGCAGCGCGCCAGCATCCAGCCCGCGTTCAGATCTCCCTCATGATATGCTTGGCGAAAGCAGCTAAAGGCGCTCTGGTAGTCGATGCGCGTCTGCTCCTGTGCGCTAGCGTCACCGAGTTGTCCAAAAAAATACTGTAGGCCTTGAATATAGATGGGAGAGAGAGATGTCATATGTACACATTAGCAAATAATTAGCTACCGCGCAAGCTCATAACACAATCGTGCGTCCCGCCCCTGAATAACGCCCACGCGGCGGGATGTAGACGGGCACACCAGGGGTGAGCCGGATGCGGTTGGCATTGCGCTCACGTTCGTAGTCGCGCAGCAGGTCGCGGTACTCCTCCTCGTATTCATCGAGCTTTTCTTGGTATTTTTTTTCTTGCTTCTTCCACTCCGTCTCGCGCATCTTGGCGAGCTTGAGCTCTTGTTGCAGCTCGCGCAGCTTGGCCGTCTGACTCTCTTGCTTGGACTCAGCGCGCAGGGCGGCGGCCTTTTCCTTTTGGAAGGCGGAGCGCACGAGCGCGGCATATTCCGTGTACTTCTGTGCCTCATCCTTGAGATCGAGACGCAGTGCCTCGCGGCGATTCCACTCAGCGGCGAGGTATTCGGCGGCGACCGTGCTCAGATCGCCGTAGTAGAGGAAGAGGCGCCTCACGTCGCCGTCCGTGACATAGCGTGGCAGCTGCTGCGCGTCTTTGAGCAGCTGGAGATGTCGCTGCTGCTCGCGCTCCTCACGGTCAAGCGCGGCCTGCTGCTTTGCCTCCTGAGCAGCGAGGCGCGCTTTTACCTCCTTGGGCGTCATGCCAAAGCGGTCTTGGAGATCTATGGTGAGCTCGTCGTAGTCGACGCGCTTGACACCTCCGTCGTAGCGGATGATCACATGATCAATCCCCTTGCGCGAGACAACGGCATCACGCAGCAGTGAACCATCCTTGAGAGTCAGATGCTCCGCCGCGAGAAAAGAGGCTAAACTACCGATAATAGGAATAAGGGAAAAAATTTTCATCACAAGTTATAAATCCACTTAAGCATATCAAATCCATCGTCGTTGGACAAGCAGAAAGAAATTCTAGCTTGTCATACCGCACATGTGAGCGTATGCTATCAACATCATGATCCAGTTATCTCGTCATCCGCTTCTCACTCTGCTACTGCTGCTCTGCATCAGCCTCCTCATCCCCGCCTACGCGCAGGAGGCGAAAAAAAGCTATTCTGTGCTCTTTGTGGGCAATAGCTACACCTTCTACAATGAGCTGCCAAGCCTCGTGCAGCAGATGGCGCGGCGCAAGGGGATCAAGACTGACGTCGACACCTGGCTCGCAGGAGGTGCGACGCTGCAAGGGCTCTATCACGATGAAAAGGCCGCGAAGATCAAACAACATGTCCGCCAAGGCAAATACGATGTCATCATCCTCCAAGACCAAAGCCAGCTGCCGGTCTACTCACCCGAGCAAACCATCGAGGGCGTGCGCCAATGGTGCTCGCTGCTAGAGAAAAGAAAGCAGCAGAATAAGGGCCAGACACGCGTCGTGCTCTACCAGACATGGGGCCGCCTCGAGCACACGGGATTCGCCACGCAGATGCAAGATGGGCTCAGTGCGACCTACGCGAAGGCGGCCGCCCTGCACGGATGCAGCGTCGCACCTGTCGGCGAGGCATGGCGACTCTGGCTACGCAAGCCCGAGCGCGCCCAGAAGCAGCAGCTGCATCTGGGGGATGGCTCTCATCCGAATCTACGCGGCAGCTACCTCGCCGCCGCCGTCCTCTATGGTGTCATCTACCTGCGTCCCGCCAGCAAGCTGACGACAAAATTCGAGCTCAAGGGCAAGCGCATCGCACTGCCCAGTGCCGAGTCCAAGCAGCTGCAGGCCTGCGCCCGCGCGGCGATCAAGGACATGCGTGAGGCGGCAGCACCAGCCTCCACGCCCAGTGCGAGCTAGGGGATGCGCCAGAGAGCGCGCCCTAGGCGTACAATCCCTGCCGCGCGGCCGCGGACCTGATCGCGGCAGGATAGAGGATATGCTCCTGCACCTGAATGCGCGCATGCAAGCTAGCATCGGTATCATCGGCGAGCACAGGCACATAGGCCTGCATCAGGATCTCACCTGTGTCCATCCCCGCATCCACGTAATGCACGGTACAGCCTGCCTGCGATGCGCCCGCAGCGAGGGCTTGCTTCCACGCGGCTATCCCTGGGAAGGCGGGCAGCAATGAGGGATGGATATTCAAAATCCTATTTGGGAAGGCATCGAGCAGGGGTGCCTTTACTAGGCGCATGAATCCTGCAAGGCATATAAAATCAATCTCCAGCGCACGCAGCTTCTCCGCGAGTGCCTGCTGAGCCTCCTCGGGGAGTTTGTTCTTGAATCCATGGCAGTCAATAAGCTGAGCTGGGATACCACAGCGCGCCGCGCGATCAAAGATCGTCGCGCTCTCGTTGTCCGAGAGGATGATCACGACCTCAGCATGGAGCTGCCCTGCACGTATGGCGTCTATGATGGATTGAGCATTCGAGCCAGAGCCCGATCCGAGGACAGCGAGACGAAGAGGTTTTGCGGAGGTCATAACGGGAATTATTCTAGCGAGGATAGGCGCACTTGTCAATCCTGCGGCTCGTGCGCCGCAGGATTGTGACTGTGAGTTTGCTTATTTAGAATGACGAGGATGAAGCGTCTCCTTGAGCGTCTCCACCTGCCGTCTCTGCCCTGGGCTGAGATACTCGCGATACTCGCGGTAGAAGCTCTCAACATCACGCTGCATTGCCTCGCGCATATCTCCCAGCGCGCGCTGTAGGGCATGCAGCTGCCCTACCCGCTGGCTGAGTCGTGCTAGCTCGCGGCTGGTGAGATCATCGTCCCGTTCGTGCTGCAACACGACTCTAGAGGTAGGAGCCGCGGCGGCTGTAGGAGCGGAGGGGGCATCACCTGAGCCGCTGGAGATCAAAAAGAGGCTCAGCAGGATACCGATGATGAGGCAGAGGATATGGGTTAGGTAAGGTCTCAGCGTCGGGCTGGTGAAGATGGTCGTGATGGCGCGCTTGATACGCCCTGTCTGGCGCGTCGATGAAGCGGAGCTCTCTCGGAGACGTGTGAGCGAATAGGTCTCGGGGCTGCCAGCCTGGAGCAATGAGGTGCGCCAGTCAAAGGGGGGGGGCGCACTAGCCTTCCCCTCAATACCCTCGGACTCCTCAATATGCACGCTCCATATGCCCTCAGCACTCACATCGCCGCTCAGCTGTGAGGGCTTGATGCTCTGGAGCTCCGCAAGAAAGTCTGCGTGATGCGCGCGCTGGAGAAGCCCTACGGTGCGGCGTAGCACATGTGGCCGAGGATCAGCCCCAGCGTCTTGGAATTGGCAGAGCAGGCCGCGCTGCTCATCTAGAGCGAGAAAATACCAGACATCCCGATATGGCTCCTGCTGGCGCGCGGGGAGACAGAGCCATTGAAAGTTGAGCTCTTGCGTGATGCGCACTTGGTATTCATCGAGCTCTGCCGCGCTGACGATCACGTGGTAGCAGCTGCTGCGCGCGGCACCTAGCTGTTTGCCATAGACTTGGCAGGGGATTTGTAGTTGTTTCATTCTCGGTTATTATAATGTCTACTGAATAAAAGGCTCATTTGAGGCAATCATCACCAGCGCGAAAAA
>CAYJLP010000165.1:0-405 GCA_964371115.1 uncultured Akkermansia sp.
TGCCAAGGAGGGGGAGAGGGTGAGCAGGGAGGCGTGGCTCTTGTCGAGCTGGGAGAGGGTGAGGCAGAGGTCGGCGTCGGCTGGGATGGCGGCGAGGCTGGGGTGCTGCTCGGCGAGGCTGCTTGCGCTGCGCGCGGCGGGGGCGGCTGTAGGGAGGAGCTGGTCGAAAATACCCATAGCCGAGGGCTGCGGCTGAGCGTGGAGGAGGCTGCTGCCGCAGAGGAGGGGGAGGATGTATTTTTTCATGGTATTATTTTGCAATGTATGTACAAATTATCAGAGCATTTCTTGGCTGTCAAGCATGGTTTGGGGTGATGACGGAGGGGAGGGATGTGTGTGGCGGGCGGGGACGCTTCGCGTTTGCAACGGTGGAGAAGTGGCGGCGCCGCGGGGGGGGGGGGGGGG
>CAYJLP010000165.1:415-5799 GCA_964371115.1 uncultured Akkermansia sp.
TCGCTTAAGGTCTAGACCTTAAGAATCCAAAGATGCTTCGCATCTTCTTCTTGCGTCCTCTGTTGTTATTTCATTCATGGCTATGAATGGTTACAGCGCTCTCTTGACAAGGCTTCAGACTTCATTATAATAGATCAATGCACGTGCGCTCCCTCCTTTCACGCCCCACAAGCAGCTGCCTGCTCCTGCTCGGGCTCACCATGTCTTCCCTCGTCGCTGAAGAAAAAATCACGTTCGAACAGCCTGTCAATGTCACCCCCCGCCACTACGTCTGCTACCAGACGGATGAGCCTCTCCGCATCGACGGCAAGCTCGATGAGCGCGCATGGCAACAGGCTCCGTGGACTGAGTATTTCGTCGATATTCGCGGTGTCCAGCACCCCCACCAGCCCACGTACAAGACGCGCGCCAAGCTGCTCTGGGACAAGAAATACCTCTACATCGCCGCCGAGATCGAGGATCCCCACGTCTGGGCGACGCTGACGGAGCGCGAGTCTATTATTTTCTATGACAATGATTTCGAGGTGTTCATCGACCCTGATGGCGATACGCACCACTACATGGAGTACGAGATCAATGCTCTAGGCACAGAGTGGGATCTCATGCTCACCAAGCCCTACCGCGATCGCGGCAACAAGGTGCTCGATTGTTGGAATATCAATGGTGTGCGCTCTGCCATCCATGTGAAGGGGACGCTGAACAAGGGCGATGACCGCGATGAGGGTTGGACGGTGGAGATCGCGATGCCGCTCGACTCGCTCTGCGAGGCGGACAAGAAGATGCCCGCCCAAGGCCAGCAGTGGCGCATCAATTTCTCCCGCGTCCAGTGGGCAAGCAGATGGGAGAAGGATGGCTACAAAAAGATCCCCCACCCCATCACGAAAAAAGAGGGCTCGGGCGCGGAGGACAATTGGGTCTGGTCGCCACAGGGGGTGGTGAATATGCACCGCCCCGAGACTTGGGGTTATCTCCAATTCTCTGAAAAAATGGTGGGCAAGGGTTTTGACGCCTTCCAGCCCGACCGCGCCGCCTCGACTCAGTGGGCTCTGCGTCAGCTCTACTACCGCATGTGGGAGTACCACGCCAAGCACAAGAAGCACGCCGCCAGTCTCGCCGAGATACGCGCCGACGAGGTGCGTGCGTCCCACTTCACCCCCCTACTCCACCACGTCCTCGATGAGTGGTGCATCACCAGCCCCGATGCCGAGGGGCGCACGCAGGTCATCTACTCGGACGGCCGCAGCATCACATTAGAAAAATAAGCCATGATTCGCAAGATTGTATTCACAGGCCTGACCATGCTCGCCGCATGGGCTCAGGGGAAGTCACCCGATATCTACGTCTGGGAGCATGCACCGCAGGCGGGCAAGGCCGAGGAGCATGTGCGTGCCCAGATGAGCGCGATCAAGGCGCGCGGGGTGAAGGGGGTATTCTATCATTCGAACTTCCGCGAGATGGAGCAGATACGTCTCGCCGCGGGCATCGCTTCCCAGCTCGGGCTGGAGTTCCACGCTTGGGTGCCGACCCTCACGCAGGTGGGCAATCCCGTGGTGAAGGACGGCTGGTACTCCGTGAGTCGTGAGGGGCACTCCGTGAAGGACAAGCCCCCCTACGTCCCTTATTACCAATTCCTCTGTCCGAATAGCGAGGAGGTCTACCAGTATCTCTCCCAGAGCTTCCAACAGGTGGCGCGCATCGCGGGTGTCGCAGGCGTGCAGCTCGACTACATCCGCCACCCTGATGTCATCCTCGCACGCGGTCTCTGGGCAAAATATGGATTGGATATGAAGGGGGAAGCCGCCCCCTACGACTACTGCTACTGCGCGCGCTGCGCCGAGAAGTACAAGGCGCGCTCGGGCGTCGACATCCGCAGCAAGGGAGACGAGGCGCAGCACATCGCCAGCTGGAAGCAATTCCGCTACGCGAGCCTCACGCGCCTCGTCAACCGCCTCGCCGACGATGTCCACCGCACGGGTAGCCGCATCAGCGCGGCTGTCTTCCCTGGTCCCACACTCGCCAAGACCATGGTGCGACAGGACTGGGGGAAATGGCATCTGGATATGGTCGCGCCCATGCTCTACAATGATTTCTACCTCCAGCCTCCCTCGTGGATAGCGGAGCAGACGCAGGAAGGTCTCCATGCAAAGCGCGCCGAGACGCGATTCATCTGCGGACTCTTCATCTGCGGGCAGCCTGAGAAGAAAGAACAATTCAAAGACCCCGAGGCCTGGGGACTCACGCCCAGCGAGCTCGAAACCGCTGCACGCGCTGCGGTCAAGCAGGGGGTCGACGGCATCGCGCTCTTCACCTTCTCCAGCATGACAGACGCCCACTGGGAGGCGCTGCACAAGGTGCTCGACGAATCCTAAGCTGATATAAGCTCATGATCTTCCTGCTCTCCCCAGCCAAGACGATGACGCTACAAGGGCGCGCGGCGCGCACGCAGCCGCGCTTTGCCGAGCAGACGCATGACATCATCACGCAGATGCTCCCCTACTCGGAGGTGGAGCTGCAGCGTGTTTTCAAAATCAGCCCGAGGCTCGCGCAGGAGCTGCACGCCTCCTTTGCCGCACACGCAGCGGAGGATACCCCGACTGTAGCCGCCATTGATGGCTACGACGGTGTCGTCTTAAAGCACCTCAAGGCGGGAGCTCCACTCGATGAGCAGCAGGGCGACTACCTCCAGCAGCATGCGCGGCTCTGCTCTCTGCTCTACGGGCTGCTGCGCCCGCTGGACGCCATCCAGCCCTACCGCATGGAGGGCTACGTGCGCCTGCCCAGCAGCAGCAGCATGCGCGTGGATAGATACTGGCGGGATCATCAGACGCCTCTCCTCATCGAGGATGCGCAGACGGCAGGCGGCACACTCATCTACCTCGCCTCCAAGGAGGAGCAGCAGGCCTTTCACTGGAAAGCAGTCGAGCAGGCGCTGCGCGTCATCCACATCGACTTTCTCCAGCGCAGGGGCGACAAGCTGCGCCCCGTCGTCGTCTACACGAAGATGGCGCGCGGCGAGATGCTACGCTACGCCATGCAGCAGCGTATCACCAGCGCAGAAGCGCTCAAGGAGTTCTGCTGGCATGGCTACGTCTACGATGAGGCTCAATCAGACGCCCAGCGCTGGGTCTGGGTGAAGGAGGCTGACTGCTAGGATGATTTCTCAATACGCCGCCTGTACCAACACGAGGCGGTCTCTCTCTTGAACAACAATAGAGCCACCCTGATCACCCTTTCCGAAGGCCGCATTTCCATAGCAGTACAGAAAGCTCAAGGTGGCTCCCATCTGTCAGGCGTTCGCCAGCGCATCAGGAGAGATGCTACGAGACAAGCGCGAGACAAACGCGTGATGAGCTGAGGTGTGCTTATTTCATATCTAGCTTAAAGTAGACATCCTTCTTCTCACCCGCTGAGTCGAGGCGCAGGTAGAAGCCCTCCACTTTCTCACGCAGACTGGGTGCAAGCAACTGTTGCAGGAGCTTGCCGCGCCACAGAAAGCGCGCACCGCTCATGGCGGGCACTGCAGGAGTATTCTCGGCAGCGACGAGTCCCTCCACCATCTCTCTCTCCTCACCAAAGGCTAGCAGTCTGTTGCCTGCACGGAAATAAAAGCCACTCTCTGCTGTGTTGTCAGCAAGTTGTAATAGAGCCTCTACAGCTATTTTTCTCTCTTGCTCCTTACGAAACAGAGCGCGCGTCACAGCATCTACTGCTGCGTGAGAGTCGACTGCGAGCTGTGTCTTATCCTTGATGCCTGCAAAGGTGCCCATGGAGACTCTTGCGTAGCGAGAGTTCTTGTCTTCTGGGTTATCATACTGTTTCGCAAACAGCCCCACATTCCCCGCCATTGAGGGGAGGAGCTTGAGCACGCTCTGCGTGGCATTCTTATGCCTCCTGAGCTTCTCTGACTGGGAAGGAGTAGCTGCATCTGGATCGTTCTTCGTTGGCATACGCTCGAAAGCAGACAGAGTCGCAAAGATCGCCATGAGCGGGATCTCGGTGAGAGCTGCGGTCTGCTCCTCACAAAGAGGTGATAGCTCGCCATACACCACGATGTCAGGACGTGATGCGAGCTGAGCTCCGAGGGGAGTCGCGGTCGCTAGCTGGTAGTTGCTCATAGCCGTATGGAGCTTCCCATAGATATCGCCATCCTGCGTCCAGAGCTGCATACCGATGCCCTCTGTAAACCGCGGCATCAGACGCTGCAGAGAAGCAATGAATCTCTCGCCACAATACCCGACTACATGCTCATCTTCACCTAGCGAGGCTAGCAGCGCATTCTTCATCGCATGAAAGTCCAGAGAGGAGACAGACTGCGCTAGGCTCGCATCCAGCCAGAGATGCGCCTTCACCGCGCGCGGCACGGTGATGCTCGATGCCGCCATCGTTGCCCCGCCGCTCTTGAGCTTGTCGAGAGCCTCAGTCCCTGTCCCTAGTGCCACAACAAGCTTGTCCGCATCGACAAGATGGAAGAACAGAGTAGGTGTGCCTTGGAGCTTCTCTTGACAGAAATTCTGGAAGACATCGGGGAGAGCTGATACATCAAGCTCATAGCCGAAGGTCCCATTCACCGTGATTTTCTTCAGATAGGGATATGGCTTGACTTTCAGTCGCTCGATGATCTGCCCTGCCAGCGGTTGGTTGAACAGGAGGGAGAGGTAGGCAGGCTTCACGGAGATAGCAGGCGTGGCTTTCAGCTGCTTTGCCCGCTCAGCGAGGAGGCAGGCTAGCTGCTGCTTTGCCTTTGCGAGCTTTTCTTCATCGCGACTCAGCGCGTTCTTCGCGCTCTCGACCTGCCGTTGTGATTCTTTGCTCATGGCGGCAAAATTCTCTCTTTCGAACTTCACGATTGCCTCGTGGTATTTAATAGACTTTTGCTCGAGCTCGATAAGCTTATTGATGCTAAAGAGGTGGATATACTCCATGAGCTGACTGAGATTCCCCTGAGAGCTGACGAGAGTCGCAGCCTCGAAGGGGATAGCCCCACCAGAAGCAGCAAGGAGCTTGGCGAGGGCGGGCAGCTCGCGTACATCAGCGATGAGCTCATAATCCCCTGCTGGGATCTGGGCGCGTGTGCTATAGATCTCCTGCACAGGCGCGGTCTGCATCTCGCGTGCAGGGCTAGGGAGAGAGTCAAATACAGATTGAGCATCCTGCTGCGCCTGAGTCGCCAGCGGCGACATCATCAGCGCGGAGAGGAGTAGTGCTTTGCTTTTCATAAGATGACACATTAGCATTCATCTCGTTCCCCGCGCAAGCGTAAATTGTGTCAAAATCATAATACATATTCTAACAAAATGCTATACATTGCTACACAATCCCTATTGGGAATCTTGCAAAATTAGCAGCTTCGGATTTTGCTAGCAGTTTGGATGAGAATTTGTGGC
>CAYJLP010000166.1:0-5730 GCA_964371115.1 uncultured Akkermansia sp.
TCGTGGGGGAGAAGCGACGGGATATCCAGCCTAAAAGCACTCAAAAGCTGCCTCGCGGAGCGAGTCTTCCGATAGAATAACGAGAATTTAGAAGCCCCTATTAGAGTGTCGTACCTTTTGCTTGGAAGGCTGGGCGTGCAAGCAGCTCTTTGTTGATGCGAAGCAGCGAGGAGGGGCTATCCTGTGCCCACTTGAGCTCGCCGATGATCTCGTTGAGTGTGTCTTCCTCCTCGACCTGCTCACGTACGAAGCCGTAGAGGAAATCCTGCGCCGCATAGTCATCGGCGTTTTTGGCCAGCGTCATGAGATTGTTGATGCTGGCTGTGACCAGCTGCTCATGCTTGAGGGAGTCTTCGAAGAATTCATAAGCCTCCTTCGCACTTACTACGGGTTTCTCGATGTCAAGAATCTCGGCGGCGACGCCGCGCTTCTTGAGAAAGTCAATAAAGATCAATCCATGCGAGAGCTCCTCGTGGTACTGCTGGAGCATCCAGTGTGCGCAGCCCTTGAGACCGAGCTGGTCGAGCTGGATGGAAAAGGCCAGGTAGAGATGCGCGGAATAAAATTCATTGCGAATTTGTACGTTGAATTGTTGAATGAGATTATTATCCATATGATTTATTTTACAATATGTAACATTGCTCATCAAGCTTAATCTATGGCAACTTGCTAACAATTATTATTGTGGCTACTTTTCTTCTCCCTTGGTATGGGGGAGGGAGAAGTTGCTGAAATGTTTCATGAGTCAAGGTTAGCTTATTATTATTCTAAATAAAAGGATGTAGGCAATGCAGCCTCCGCGATGGAGATCAGATGGAGATGCCCTTGAGCAGGAGTTCTGCGTTGTTCTGCGTTTTGGATATTTCGCGTAGGAGCGCTTCGAGTCCCTCCCAGCCGGGGAGGGCTGCGAGCTGGCGGCGCAGCTGGAGGACACGTGACATCTCGTCTGGGTGGTAGAGGCGGTCGTCGTTGCGCGTGCCGCTCTGTGGGATGGAGATGGCGGGGAAGATGCGACGCTCGGCGAGCTCTCGATCGAGTCGGATCTCCATGTTCCCCGTGCCTTTGAATTCTTCAAAAATGATGTCATCCATGCGCGATTCTGTCTCAATGAGGCAGGTGGCGACGATGGTGAGGCTGCCGCCTTCCTCCACCTTGCGCGCGGCGCCGAAGAATTTGCGCGGTTTTTCTAGGGCATGCGAGCCTAGGCCGCCTGACATGATGCGACCGCCAGATTGGTTCGCATTGTAGCCGCGTGCGAGGCGTGTCAGTGAGTCGAGTAGGATGATGACATCCTTGCCCTGCTCGACAAGGCGGCGGGCGCGCTCGAGGACGAGGTCGCTGAGCTGGGCGTGGCGGATGGAGGGCTCGTCAAAGGTGGAGGCGTAGACGGTCACCTTCACCGTCTCTTCAAAATCGGTGACCTCCTCTGGGCGCTCGTCGAGGAGGAGTACCAGGAGCTCGGAGCTGGGGTAGTTGCGCCGCAGGCACTTTGCCATTGTCTTGAGCAGGATGGTCTTGCCCCCGCGAGGTGGTGCGACGATGAGCGCGCGCTGCCCCTTGCCCAGAGGGGTGATGAGGTCGAGCACGCGCATGGAGGCGACGTTGAGCTTGGGGTGCTCGAGGATGAGTCGCTCATCGGGGATGAGGGCGGTGAGCTTGTCAAAGTGTGGTTTCTGGGTGAATGCTGCCGCATCCATGCCCTCAATCTGCTGCACATTAGCGGCTCCGAGGTAGCGCTCTGCCTTGCTGCGGGGCTGTCGGAGGCGTACGGTGACTTCGTTGCCAGGTCGCAGACCGTGCTTAGTGACGAGCTCTTGGGAGATGTAGATGTCGTCGGCGAGCTGGCGGAAGCTGCGCTTTGCGTCGCGCAGTGCGTAGAAGTTCTCCTTGGGTTTTTCTAGCACACCTGTCGCCGTGACGGTAGCGCCGCGGCTGAGGTAGTAGCGGCAGAGCTCCTGGATGAGCTCGGCGCGTGGCAGCGAGCGCAGCCCCTGCTTCGGCAGTGCCTCGGCGATCTGCTGGAGCTGCTGGTAGGAGAGCTCGCGCCAGTCGTTGACGTGGATAGACTCGGGGATAGAGCTCAGCTGTGCCGCCTCGCTCGCGAGCTCCTGCTGGTAGAAATGCTCCACCTGCGCCTCTAGCGTGCTGCGCGTGCCCTCATTCCAAAAGACGACATCCGCGCGCTCGATCTTTTCCTGAGTGGGCAGCTGTGCGTGCATGCGTGCGAGAGCATGCTGCTGTGTGTTGCCATCGCGCTCCATCAGGCGCGCGCACTGCGTCTGTTCGCTGGTGGCGACGACGCAGACCTTGTCCGCTTTGAGATCGCGTGTGCTATGACTTTCATAAAAGAGGGGGATATCTAGCACGTAGGTATGACTCTCGCCAGATTGGGCGGCGCGCTCCCTGTCCTTGTGGCAGAGCTCCATGAGGCGCGGGTGGATGAGCTCCTCGAGCTTCGCCTTGCCCGCGGGGTCTTGTAGGAGCATCTCGCTGAGGAATTGCTTGTTGACCTGATCATTTTCCATGAGCACCTCGGGACCAAAGAGCGTTACGAGGTCGCGTGAGAGGCGCCCCGTCTTGTAGAGCTGTCTCAGTGCCGAATCACAGTCAAATATAGACAATCCCTTGCCACCGAGTTTTTGTAAGATTTCGACGACGCTCGACTTGCCTGATGCGATCCCGCCTGTTACTACGATAAATTTCACGGCGTGATTTTAACAGCTTCATTACCTAACTTCAAGGTAAAATGCATTGACTTTTTACAGTGAGTGTTTTATGTTGAATTAGAAATTCAAGGCACGGCGCTCCAAGACGAGGCGGAAGCCCGTGTAGTCATCGCGCGTCGAGCTTGGCTTGGGTGTGCGTGAGTAGGATGAGATTTGTGTCGGGTGAAAGGAGCAGAAGGAGCCTCCACGCACCACGCCATAGTGGAGAAAGCGAAAATCAGGCGGTCCACCATAGGGATCGCTCACCCACTCCTGTACATTGCCATCCATATCAAAGGCTCCTAGCGCATTGGGCTTGAAGCTCCCCACTGGCGAGGCGTAGGCGTAGCCATCCTCATAGTTCTCAATGACGCGGTTCATCATGACGTGCTGGATGGCGGCTTTGTCGGCAAAGTTCCCCGTTGAGTTGTTAGGCGGCCAGCTCTCTCCCCACGCGTAGCGCTCGACGCCGCGTTTGACGTAGCTGAGATTGCGGTCAAAGGGGTGGGCGCCTTCCTCCTGATCGATACCCGCCATGCGGCTCCATTCCTGATCGGTTGGCAAGCGGTAGGCGTCGGAGCCCTCGATGAGCCCCAGTGCTCTCTCATGGAGCGTGAGCCATTGGGCGAATTTTTGAGCCTCTTCGCGTGTGACATTCACGATGGGGTAGTGCTCATTGTGCGGGTATTCAGGCTGCGGAGGTACGGCGGCGTTGATCTCCTTGCAGTACTTGAGAAAGTCAGCGATGCGCACCTCGGTAGCTCCTGCCATGATCTTGACACTCAGTGGGATGAATTGCTGCCCGAGGCTGTTGAACCACGGCGCGTTGAACGTCACTGCGTTGTTGGTCTCTAATTGGAAGTTGAGACGCAGCCCCTCGGGGGAGATGCCGCTGTGGTGGATGACCTTGTGGCGCTGGAGGCGTAGCTCGATGTGGTAGGGAGCCAGCGGGATGCTCTTTCTGACAATGGGGGTGACGCCGATGAACTTTCCATTCACCATCACGGAGGCTCCAGCGGGATTGCTAAAGATGGTGATCGGGGTCTGGGGCAGCTGGGAGACGATGATGCCGTAGGCGAGCAGTCCGCTGCCCGATTGGATGCTGGTGTCATGCTTGGGCAGCATGATGTAGCTCTCATCGAGTAGACCCTGCGCGCTGCAGCGCTCCATCAGCCACTCGGCGTAGAGGTTGGCGGTGCTGCTGTTGGTGAGGATGATCTCCTTGCCCGTGGGTTCATGGAGTAGGATCTCATACTGCCCCTCATCTGGCACGCCCTGCTCTGTGAGAAATTGCTCAAAATGTGCGCGCTCGATAGGCTCATTGGAGAGGTGCCCCTTGGCATCGGGCGCGTAGGTGGAGCTCATCACATCGCGCCATGGCTTTCCCTCCACGGGGAGGTCTAGTGGGTAGAGGTCGCCGCCGAGGGAGAGCACCTCATTGGCCTCTACGCGTCCCTCCAGCATCATATCCACGTAGCCTGGCTTGCGCAGCATGAGCCGTACCAGTGTGTCCTTTGGCAGCAGAATAGGACCGATGGGGGTGTCGCTGATGTAGTCTCCGTTGATTTTGTAGACGGAGGCATTCGTGGGGTTGCTGATGATGTAGACCTGTCCCTCATCTTGTCTGAGTAGCGGTGCGGTGCCTGTGGTGTCCGTGCTGGAGTGTCCTGCGGGTGTAGGGATTTTGATATCAGCTCCAGGATGGGTGAGCAGGACGTAGATCTTGCCCATGCGCTCCATCCAGTTCGAGGGGAAGTGCTGGAAGGCGAGCAGCAGCATGATGAGGACGAGCAGCGTCAGCGCTAGCTTCCACGCGCGCCTCCAGAGACTCGTGCGCTGAGAGGTGCTTCGCATCTGGTACTTCCCATCACGTATCGCCTCCAAGCGCTTGAGGAAATCAGTAGCCGTCGTCACAGCATTCTCATCTATCTGCGCGCTCGCCGCCTGACAGATGAGGCGGTTGAAGGAGAGCCACTTTTGATGCTGATCCTGATCAGGCGTCTCATCAGGTAGGTCGGGGAACTCCATGCGGTCTTTGCCCGAGATCATCTCATAGAGTACGAGAGCGAGTGCGTAGACATCGGCGCGAGGTGTCCCTGGACCATCAGGAGGGATGTAGCCCTGCGTGCCGACGAAGCCCAGCCCAGCCCCGTGGACGATGAGCCCCGCGTCGGCGAGCTTTGCCCTGTCGTGGACAAAGATAATATTGGCGGGTTTGATATCGCGGTGTGCGAGATCCTCGCCGTGTAGGTATCGCAGCGCGCGTGCGAGCTGACAACCCACGCTGATGACCTGATCAATGGGCATGGGGCTGTGGTCGTAGCGGCGTATGTCATTGAGCAGTGTGCGCGGGGTGTAGCGCTCGGGATCAATCACGTGACCCGTGTGTGCGTCATCGGCGAGCTCCATCACATAATAATACATGGGGAACTCGCCTTGGAGCTGCCCTATGTGCAGGATGTGTACCAGCCCGTGGTGACTGCGTGCAATGGGCTCATAGAAGAGAACCCCCTCAAACTCACGACGAAAGCTCGCCTCATCTTGGAAATCCTCGCGCCAGATGGTCTTGATCGCGCGATAGGTCCCCGTGATCGAGCGCGCCAGCCACACCTCACCATAAGCCCCGTATCCGATGCAGCGAATAATCTCGTGATCAGGGATATCTGGAGCTTGTGAGCGATCGCGTACGTGATCGGCGTCTAGGGGCCGCACGGTAGCAGAATCTCGCGCTTTGAACTGGCGTGGTGGTAGTTGAGTGCTCATAGAGGTGTGTATTATAGTAACTCCTCTGTCACGCTGCAAGCTCGAATAGTGCGCGCATGGGTGTATGATAGAAATAAAGAAATTTTCTACTTAAAGTCAACATGTTGTGTCAAGGTGTTGGAGTGAATAAGAAAAAAATGAAAAAATAGCAAAAAAAAGCTTGCAATGAGATTCGGTTTCGTCTATAATCCTGTCGCACCCACCAAACGCCAAGGTGAACAAAATGCCGAAGCAAGTAAGTGGATCGCAAATTGGGTAGATT
>CAYJLP010000167.1:0-5702 GCA_964371115.1 uncultured Akkermansia sp.
TATTTCATTTGTCACTTGTAATAAGCCTATTCTGATTTATTCAGTGGACATTACTTTAGAGCACCTCAATACTGTCGCAGTAAGCAAACTCTAATGAAAAAAATGATCACTGTCAGCATTACCGAGACTGCGTATAGAAAATATTCTTTCAATAAAATATGTCATTACACAGTATTATAGAACTACGCTTATAGGCTTATCATATAGCACCTTAGACAAATGGTTCAATCGCTTACGAAGTAAATTTAAATCTAAAATTAGATACAATGCATATATATTGTAAATACATTTAATCAAGAAATAATCACCCCTGCCTAGCAAGAACAGCAAAAAATCAAAGACTTATAAGTAAGAAAGTAATCATAATGTGATCATTCTACTTGACAAATTTTCTACAAGGTGGATAATTGCCTCTGAATCGATTCGCAAACTCATCTCTCATATGTTATGAAACTACATCTTCCTAGAAAACTTTTTACGGCGTTGCACGGTTACTGCACGCGGCTCTGCTCTGTGAGCACGACGCTACTTTCGACGTCAGCCCTCGCCGCTGCGGTTCTTCTCACCGTCATGCCTCACCAAGCCGAGGCCCGTGTGCTCACGTGGACTGGTGTAGGTACAAATGCCGACAATAACGGATCGACCGTTAATAGTTGGGATTACGAAGATTACGATTGGAATGGAAATGGTGATTTGGGCATTATCCACTCAGGGAATGGGAAAAATATTATTAAATTCACAGGCAGCGCGCCACCAAACAAGACCGCGGTTGTCACATTCAACACGCTTGCTCTCGGCGGCATAGCCGTCGATGCGGGCAGTGATCTGTACAGCATTACGGGATCTGATCGCGATGTCTTGTGGAGGGCTAGCTACGACGCTGACAATGAGGATATTGGTGGTGTAAATGGTAAGACAAACTTCGTTATTGGCTCAGATTTTAACTTCGGTACATCATCTGCTCGCTGGAGGGCATGGGTCTACACGGCAGACGCGAATTTTGCTATTTCCAACGAGAAAACGTTCTCCATTTACGCCAAGTCGATGGATTACGTAGGGACTCTGACTGGATCTACAGGACTTACTGAACCGTCAACACCTTTCACGCAAACAGTAACAGGCGGAGGTACGCTAGATCTCAATCTAACAGATTACAATTTATCAAGGGGGGCTAGCTGGGTTATAACAGGCGGCTCAACACTAGACCTCAGCAGCATCCAAGCTTCTGCGACGGCAACATTTGGCTCATTGGAGCTCTCAGGTGGAGCAAAGATCAATATGGGGACGAATGGTTCGACGCTTAGATCTACGATGACACTTGGATCTGGCGGTGGCACGATCATCGGTGAAAATGTGACTTTAGCTGGTAGCATGGATCTAAGCGGTGATTCTTCATTGACATTAGATGGTTCTTTTACATTTGACTTAGATCTCGTGATCGACCTAGGTGTTACATCTTTTGTGGACGGTCAATCATATGAGCTCTTCAGCCGCGCAGACGATGCTACAGCTGTCAACTTTACGCTAGCTGATCTCAATTTTGTAGGCTTGGACGATGTTCTTCGCATTGGCTCGCTCGACTGGGTAAATAACATACTTACCCTAACTATCGCGGAATCTCCACCTCAGGATCTCACCCATAGCTCGGGGGATATTATTTGGGGCGCTGATAATGCTTGGAGCGATTCCTCCTCCTCCTCCTCCTCCTTTGTAGATGGAGACCGCGTCACCATCGGTGGATCTGATAGCTCAGGTGGCACAGTAACGATAGCTGATGCAGTATCTCCATTCTCGATCACGTTTACAGGCGATGGAGAATGGATACTGGATCAAAATAGTGCCTTGGGCGCCATTACAGGTGAATCCTCTTTGCTCAAAGAAGGCTCGGGGAGTCTCACTATCAATATGAGCAATAGCTATGAAGGAAACACAACTGTGACTGGTGGCACACTCACACTCGCCGCAGCCAGCGCAACAGGCACAGGCAATATCAACCTCGCAGGTGAGAGTGCTGTGCTAGAGATTGGGCACGCAGAAGCCCTCGCTGAAGGAGTGCTTATCAATTACACCAGCGGTACAATTAAATACGGAGCAGGCATTACTACAAGTCTACATGACAAAATCAACGTGACTGAGGGTTCGCAGTTAAAGCTGGATCTAAACAACAATAATGTCTCATGGGGAGGCTCGATCACGGGCAGCTTCACCATCACAGACACATCAACTGCAACGAGCGAATCCGATATAGGAGGGATCTTTACCTACAATCATAGCCTCGGATCCAATACGGCAACGATTAGCGGCAGAGCTATACTCTCAACCAATAACTCCTCGTCTGGCATTAACATCGCAGGCGACGGTACCTTAAGAATACTAAACACGGATGACTACAATGTTGGCAATATAACTGGCTTTACAGGCACATTCGAAGCGACGCGCGGTGACTTGATCGTCATTTTCACGAAATGGAATACGGAAAATGACCGTTTTGATCTCGTGACTGAGACCGACTCTGCCCAAGCGACACATATTGAAGCCATCGTACTCGGGAATAATGATTGGGGGGGTAAGACGCTCTTCATCAATAACCTGTCTGGTTATAGCGATATTTCTGTAACAAACGGCACAAACGCACATAACCGTAGTCTTAACATCTTAATGACAGAGGATAACTTCTATCACGGCAATTTCGTTGAAAAGGGCGACGACCGATGGGACACAATCACGATTGGTAGTACTACTCCTACCGATCCCGACGTAGAAGGTTATATCTTCAATTGGTCCGGCGAAACGTATGATAGCTCTGGGTATGGCAATATTCACGCAAATCTGCTCATCAAGAATGGCGCTACGATGAATTTCACAACTAACGGTTCTAGTGGCGGTCAGTGGGCCGATACGATAGCTATTGAGGAAGGCGGACGCCTGCTTGTCTCTCGTACAGACGGCAATGGCTTTGTACAGAGCGCGAGTGACAACGTGATCTCAGGCGCAGGTACTGTCGAGGTCACAGGCAAGGCTACTTTTGATGGTAGCAATACCTATACGGGCGACACGGTCGTGAATGGTAGCAGTGCCGTGCTCACAGTGAATACGGACACAGCGATTGATGGTACAGCCGATACAAAGAGCACCATCCAGCTGATGAACGGTGGTACGCTCAAGCTCATAGCAGGTAATGCTGAAAGCAGCAATATCACCGTGAACGCATCGGGGAAAATCAGCGCTGCTAGCAGTGAGGACGCGATCACGCTAAGCGGTGATATATCTGGATCGACGACAAGCACCTTCTCCGTATCTGATATCTCAGCAGCAGAGGCGAATGTCGCATTTGCCGCTGGTAGCTACACGGTCACAGGATCTGTCAGCAACGTGAATATCAGCGCGCTGACAGATGCGACGCTCAACTTCTCAGGTGCCACTCTCAAGGGGGTGACCTACGCAGAAGGCGTAACAGCGACTCTCAACGACGCTCGTATCAAGCCTACAACCTACTCTCTAAACACGAGTGGCACACTGACGACTACCCAGCTGGGCGGAGGTGGCACTATCGAGAACACGGGAGTCTCCATCTATACGCTCGGAGGTGTGGCTGACTCACTCATCGGACAGACTGTCACCGGCACACTCACGATCAACTTGAGTGATTTCACAGATGTAGATTTCGGTGCTATTTTCGACGCTCCTGAGGGCAAGATCGCAGGTATCGAAATCGATGGTATGAACCAAGCGCAATGGGATGCACTCAACCTTTATTACGGCGATGTCGTGATCACTGATGGAACGGACAGCATCAAAGTACTCGGCGTGACTTATATTAATGGTGGCGTGACGGGCAATCTTGTCTTCGTCGTCCCTGAGCCTAGCACGGTAGCACTGAGCCTACTGGCGCTGGGCGGTCTCGTGGCGCGTCGCCGCCGCCAGCCTGCCGAGGTCGCTTAATCGCCCTCTCGACTTCAATATTCTTTTCCTGCTCGCGTGGTACGCCACGCGAGCAGCTTTGTTGTCTACACACATGATTCGAGAAGCTATCGTGTTGAGAATGCTTTGCATTTTAAAATATGATATCGTATAAGTAGAAGGTAGCTTGCGCGCGAGGAGAAAAGAAAATAGAACATACAACATAAAACACTTACAAAATTACCATTTGGTAATTTTGCGCGTCCAGTGCGAAAAAAAAGCTTTTCAACTCGACTCCGATTTGCTAATGTGAGAGCTTGCATAACTATGTAAATCTACAGACATGAATAACCCCACATCCCGTCGTCAATTTTTGCAAAAGCTCGGTTTGTTCACCGGAGCCCTTGCAGCCAGCCCGCTACTCTCAAGTACAGCCTCAGGTCTCGTCATCCCCTCTTCCTTGGGTGGCGGCAATGAGTATCTCCCCAAGAGCCCCTATCCCTTCGGCCCTATGGAGACCTATCCAGCTCGCCCCGCGGGCTCCATCTACATGGGTGACTTCTGCGCGCCCAAGCTTGAGACCGTACGCATGGGCTTCATTGGCCTCGGTCGTCGTGGTAGCTCCATGCTCAATCTCATGCTCAACGTCCCTGGAGCCGAGGTCGTCGGTGTCTGCGACATCCACGAAGACGTGGCGAAGAAGGCGGGTGATATGATTCTGAAGAAGTCTGGCAAGGAAGCAAAGGTTTACTACGGTGACGAGCAGACCTACATCAAGTTCCT
Organism: uncultured Akkermansia sp.; assembly: GCA_964371115.1. Taxonomy (GTDB): domain Bacteria; phylum Verrucomicrobiota; class Verrucomicrobiia; order Verrucomicrobiales; family Akkermansiaceae; genus Akkermansia. The sequence continues at coordinate 4,684 of CAYJLP010000167.1, forward strand.
CAAGGAAGTCAAGCCTGACGTCGTCCTCGTCGCCCCTAGCTGGGAATGGCACGCACGCGTCACCTGTGACGTCATGCTCTATGGCGCACACGTCCTCGTTGAGGTGCCCATGGCTGTCTCCATCAAAGAACTTTGGGAGATCGTCGATACGAGCGAAAAGACCAAGAAGGTCTGTATGCAGCTCGAGAACTGTAACTACGGCCGCGAAGAGCTCCTCTTCCTCAACATGGTACGCCAAGGCGCCATCGGTGAGCTCCTCCACGGTGAGGCTGCCTACATCCACGATCTGCGCTACGAGATGAAGGACGAACATGGCCGCCACACAGGCTCATGGCGTACCTATCACTATGCGAAGCGCAATGGTAATGTGTACCCCACGCACGGCCTCGGTCCTGTCGCTCAGTACATGAACCTTGCTCGCGGTGAGGACAACTTTGGCCGCCTCGTTTCCTACTCCAGCCCCGCGCTCGGTCGCAAGGCATTTGCCGAGAAGACCTGGCCTGCTGATCACAAGTGGAACAAGCTCGCCTACGAATGCGGCGATATCAATACCTCTATCATCAAGACCACACTCGGACGCACCATCATGCTCCAGTGGGACGAGACCTCACCTCGCCCCTACAGCCGTCACAACCTCATCCAAGGCACACTGGGCACGCTCACAGGCTATCCTACCCGCGTCGCGGGCGAGCTGCTGGGGGACGGCAACTACCACAAGTGGATCCAGGACACAGACATGGACGAGCTCTACAATGTGGAGAGCAAGGGTCTGGAAGAGCTCTACAAGAAGCACAAGAACCCCGTCTTCAAGGAAGCTGCAGAGCTGACCAAGAAGCTCGGCGGTAATCCTCTGCAGGCTATCTATGACAAGTACGAGCACCCCCTATTCAAGCGCGCGGGTGAGATCGCGACGAAGATGGGCGGCCACGGTGGTATGGACTACCTCATGCTCTACCGCGCCATTGAGTGCTTCCGCAAGGGTGAGCCCATGGATCAGAATGTCTACGAGGGTGCGTACT
>CAYJLP010000168.1:0-5698 GCA_964371115.1 uncultured Akkermansia sp.
TCTTATGTCATTGCTTCAACTCTGCGCCCTCTCGGGGCTGCTTCTCTATTTCGTCATTCTCCTCGTCGCTGTCTCTCGTGAGAAGAAAAATGAAAACGTGCTCGATTATTTCTTTGCGGGCCGTACGCTGCCCTTCTGGGCTCTCTCGATTACCTTTATCGCGTCGTGGTGGGGTGCGGGCTCGGCGATCGAGACGGCGAATCTCGCCTATGAGGACGGTCTCGGGGCATTCTGGTATTATGGTGTGCCTGTGCTTCTCGCTACTGTGTTCATGATGCTGGGCTCCAAGCGTATCCGTCGCATCGGATTTCTGACGCAGGGGCGCATGATGACGGCGCGCTACTCGGCGGGGGTGGCGAAGATGCTGGCGGTGATCATCCTGATTTTTATGAGCTTCACGGCGGCGACGCAGATGGTGGGCGTGGGGCAGTTCTTTGGCCAGTATCTCGCGATGGATTACACGGTGGCGGTGTTTGTCGGGACGGGCATCGTGCTCGTGTACTCGCTCTTCGGGGGCTTTCGCGGCGTGGTGCTGACGGATATCATCCAGTTTTTCTTGCTGTTGATCTCGGCGGTTCTCATCTTTGTGGTCGCTTACTCCCAGTCGGGGGGATGGGATCAGATCGCCGCTCTCGCTCAGCAGGCGGGGAAGGCGGACTACATGGGCTTCTGGTCTGGCGGGGAGAAGTATCTGATGTATGTCGTCACCTTCGGCCTCGCGTGGTGCGTGCAGGCGAATATCTGGCAGCGTATCTCGGCGACGAAGAATGACGGCGATGCGCTGAAAATGACCGGCATGAGTCTCTTTGTCTTCCTTCCTCTCTACCTCATCGTTGTGCTCACGGGCATGGCGGGGCTAGCTCTCTATGATCAGCTGCCCGAGGGTGGGATCGTGACGGCTATCGTGATGGACCACATGCACCCTATCCTCGGGGCTCTCGTCTTCATCGGGATCTCGGCGGCTATCATGTCGACGATGGATTCTCTGATCAATACAGCAGCGATGACGCTGACGCTGGACGTGGCGGATACGTCGCGCATGGAGGAGCGAGGCAAGCTGCGTGTCTCGCGCCTCGCAACGCTGGGGGTGACGGTCTTTGGACTCATTGTGGCCTTGCAAATACGCTCCATCCTCGAGCTCAGCTGGCTGGCGGCGGATATGATCACGACGGGGGCTTTTGTCCCGCTGATTCTGGGCTTTGTCTGGAGGCGCGGCAACTCCAAGGGCGCGATGGCGTCCATGCTGGTGGGGATTGCTTATTGCTTTTACAACCTCGCGCGCATGATGATGCAGCGTCATTGGGGGCTGGATCTGCCCGCCTGCTGGGAGATCTCCTCGGCGCAGCAGGTGATGTATGGCATCGGGCTCTCAACGATAGTCTATGTGCTGGCGAGTCTGTGTACAAAGGCAGAGTACGAGAAGGCGGATGCCTTTATCGCGCAGAGCAAAGCTGCCGCTTGACAAAGCGGGGTCGAGCTCTTATCATGTCACCATGACAGCGCGTCTCTTCTTGCTTGCCAGTTGTTCTCTCCCTCTCCTCGCAGCTCCTGCGCACAGTGAGGAGTCTCTCGATGATGTCAAGAGGGCTCTCGACTATATCAATGAGAAGATCCTCGCACAGTCAGAATGCCTGCGCACAGTGAAATCAGCCTCAACGGCTGAGGCAGCCTTTGTCAATTATCAAGAACTTGCGCAGCAGCTCTCCGCATCGCATCAGATGGTATCGGAGGAAAAATTGCTCGCCAACCTCGCCCGCTTCCCCGAGGAGAAGCAGGCTATCATGCAGGCACTCCAAGCTCTCGCTATTCAGATCGCCCGCCTGAAGAAGGCGGACTTCTGCGATCACGAGGGGCTCAAGTCGCTGCTGCTTCCTCCTGCGCCTTCGCAGAAGGAGGTGCCCCCAGCGTCAGGCGTGTAGGCGGCTGCTTAGCCCAGCCCCAGCTTGTGGCTTGTCTCTCTCCTGATGGAGCAGCTCTTGTACGCGCAAGAGCTGCTCATCCATGTATTCGGAGAGATGGTCTCGGTGGAGGCGCGTGCCCTCGAGGATGGCGTCGCGGTACTTGATCGCCTCACCTAGAGAAGAGTGCTCGTTGCCGTATTTGAGATCGGAGAAGTAGCGTGTGATGATGCGTCCGCGTCGTTGGATGCTGACGCGCCAACCGAGGAAATCCGTACTATCGTAAGTGTAGCGTGTGATGTTTTTTTCTTTCATTTACAGAGCGGGGTTGATAAGGTGCTTGATGAAAAAGACAGCACGGGTGGCTTGTTTGTTGAATATCTGATAGAGAGATTTCTCCCCTACGCAAGGGAGAAATCTCTCTGATTTGCTCCTAATAATAGAGCCAGAGGGTGCTGAAGAGCTCGCGCAGGCGGCGGTTGTTTGCGAGGCGTTGTTGGTCGAGCTCGTGGTAGCGCATGAGTATGTCAGAGTCATGTTCGCAGCTCTCCAGATCGAGCTTGTCAAGGACGCGGTCGAGGGCGCGAGCTATCATGCGCCAGCGGGCATCGTCGCCTGCGCGTTGCCGCAGGCGTGACTCTGCCATCGACCATTGGAGGCTCTCCTCGACGCAGGCGTCAAAGGCGTCCTGCATGCTGGACAGCTCGCGCTCAATGGTGCGTGTCGTGAGCGTGAGCTCACGCAGCTCCATGAGCTGCATCGGATTGGGCGAGGGGCTGGAGTAGGTGCAGCCCTCTCGGATGCGCTCTTTTTCCCTCTCACTCATGTGGGTGAAGAAGCGTAATTCTCCGCTGATAAAGTCCTTCAGATGACGGCAGAAATACCCCTTCTCCGCCCCTGGGCAGGAGCAGTGCAGAACCTGCAAGCCCCCTTTCTTTTGCAGGCAGTACTCGACCCGGTACTCGCTGCCGTGGTCTGACTCAATGATGGCGATGCGTCCCGCGGGGATGATGGGGCAGAGCTCAGATTCTGTCATGGAGGTCATTGTGTCATCATAACAGACGCAGAGGGGCAAGGCAAGGGGCAAGCTCCACGGGAGAGGAACTTTCTAACTCCGTGTAGAAAGTTCCCCCGAGTGGTGCGGTGTTAATCCTTTTTCTTTGCCAACCAAGGCGCGACGATGACGCTGGACGCGGGGATGACGAGCAGGTTGAGCACGGTGGCGCTCAGCAGGCCGCCGAATTGCACGATGGCGAGCGGGGCGAGGAGCTCGCCGCCAGGCTTGTCCATCGCCCAGATGAGCGGCAGCAGGCCGAGGATGGTGGTCAGCGAGGTCATGATGATGGGGATGACGCGCTCGAGCGAGCCCTCGCGTATGGCATCGGTGGCACTGAGTCCTGATTCCTCCAGATTGCGGTAGCGATTGAGCAGGATGAGTCCCGAGCGGATGGCGAAGCCGATGACGGTGACGAATCCCACCAGCGAGCTCACGGAGAGGATGGGATTGCTCCACTCACCCGCGAGGATGGCGGACCAGGAGTGATTCGCCGAGAGCCAGACGGCGGCGATGCCGCCGACGAGGCAGAGTGGTACATTCACGAGTGTGAGCAGCGCGCGGCGCATGCCGCCGAGGCTGCGGGAGAGCAGCAGCACGATGAGCAGCAGGATGATGCCACCCATGAGGTAGAGGCGCTTCTCCGCGTCTTCGCGGCTCTTGATGGTGCCGGCGTACTCGACGGAGCAGCCCATGGCCTCCATGGCGGGGTTGAGCTGCTCGCGGCAGGCGCGGGCGAGGTCGCCGAGGTTGGAGTCGGGGGCGGGGTTGCAAGAGATCATCGCCTTGCGCAGTCCGTTGTCACGCAGGATGAGGTTCGTGTCCTCGATGCGGTAGATGTGGGCGACGTCGTCGAGCTTCACGATGCGCCCACCGGGGGCGAGCAGCTGGAGTCGCTTGACATCGCTGAGCGATTGGCGTAGATCGGTGTCGAGGCGCATCATGATGTTCCAGCGGTCGACATTCTGGATGATCTCGCCGAGCTCCAGTCCGTAGAAGGCGGCGGAGACTTGCTTCGCGGCTTCTTCCATGGTGAGACCGTAGGCAGCGAGCTTTTCACGCTCGTACTCGATGCGCAGCGTGTCGACGAGGATCTCTCGGTTGGCACGCGCGTCGGCGACCTCGGGGAGGGCGTTGAGGATGTCGGCGGCTTTTTTCGCCGCTTCGCGCAGGGTGGCGAGGTCGGTGCTGTAGATGTTGATGGCGATCTCAGAGTTCGAGCCCGAGAGCGCGCTGCTGATGCGGTGCGCGAGCGGGTAGCCTATCATGCCTCCCATGCCGGGGACGCCGTCGAGGATGGCTTTGATGTCGGCGCGGATGCGTTTTTGATCTTGAGCGAGGTCGACGCGCACGAGCAGCTCGGCCGCGCTGACGGGCTCGGCGTGCTCGTCATTCTCGGCGCGTCCTGCGCGTTGGGCGACGGATTTCACCCCTTCGACTTTTTCTATCTTTGTCATGACCTGTCGCGCCATGATCTCGGTCTCGGCGAGCGAGGTACCGGGGACGGCATTGACAAAGACGGTGTAGCAGTCCTCGTTGAAGGGAGGCAGGAAGCTCGTGCCAAAGCCACTGGCAAGCCAGATCGCGCCCGCCGTGATGCTGAGCATGGCGGAGCAGATGCTCTTTGGCCAGCGCATGCAGAGGCGCAGCAGGGGGGCGTAGAGGCTCTTGATGAGGCGTGCGCTGCTGGAGTCGCCCGTGTTATCCTTCTGTTGATTCTTTTTCTTGCTAGGCTTGAAGAAGAGCAGGATGAGTACGGGCGTGATGGTGAGCGCGACGATGAGTGAGGCGAGGAGTGCCACCATGTAGGAGAGGCCTAGGGGCTTGTAGAACTGTCCCTCGAGTCCGCTGAGGAAGAGCAGGGGGGTGAAGACGAGCAGGATGATGAGCGAGCTGTAGCCCATGGAGCTGAGGATCTCGCCCTTTGCCTCCATGATGACGGCGACGCGGCTCTGGCGCTGCTCGTCGGGGAGCTGGGCGTTGAGATTGAGCTTGCGCCATGCGACCTCGACGAAGATGATGGCGTTGTCCACGACGTCACCGACGACGACGGCGAGGCCGCCCAGTGTCATGATGTTGATGCTCAGTCCGAGTAGGGGGAAGAAGCTCATGCCCAGCACGATGGAGAGGGGCATGGAGAGCAGCGTGATGAGGGCGGTGCGCAAATTCAGCAGCGTGAGGAGGAGCACGACGACGACGACGAGGGCGGCGATGAGCAGCGTCTCTTTCCCATTCTCGAGGGAGAGCGCGATGAAGTCGGACTGGCGGTAGGCGCTGGTGTGGATGCTCATGCCGGCGGGGAGGCGGCTGGCGCGGAACTCCTCGACCGCGGCGTCGACGGCGGCGGTGAGTCTCATAGTGTTGGCTCCGGGGGCTTTCTGCACAGAGAGGATGACGGCATCGCCGCCGAGATAGCCCGCGTTGCCACGTCGGGGAGCACCTCCGATGCGGACATCGGCGACGTCCTCGACGCGCAGGATGCCGCTGGGGTGGCTGGTGATCAGCGCGCGCTTGATATGCTCGGTGGTCTCCGCACGGCTGCGCTGCTGGAGGGGGATCTCGAGTCCCGAGACGTCCTCGAGGTAGCCTGCGGGGATGCTGCTCTGGGCGCTGAGCACGGCCTGCTCGACGTCGCTGACGCTCACGTCTGCCTGTCGCATCTTCTCAGGATTGTAGAGGATTTGGAACTCTGGGAGTCGTCCGCCGAGGACGGTGACCTGCCCGACACCGGGGATGGACATGAGGC
>CAYJLP010000169.1:0-5692 GCA_964371115.1 uncultured Akkermansia sp.
CCGACATCTTGTACTGGAGCAAGCCCACCGCAATGAGGGCGGGCAGAGCGTAGCTAACGACAGAAATATTGATGAGCGTGAAGAAACGCCGTGGCAGCACCGCGAGGCTAAAAGGCAGACGCGGGATGCGCGCCCACGCGTCCTCCCCTTCGAACATACCCGCGAGCGTACACATGCAGAGGATGGGAACGGAGAAAGTCAAATCCTTGCCATAATGATCAAGAATAGCTTGCAGGAAATTACGATGCCCGAGCTGGGAGACGAGCCAGACCTGCGCCCGCTCACGCGTCGCCTCGCTCGCGACAGTCTCGCGCGCAGCAAAGAGAGCCGCATAGCTCAGCAGCGTCGCCGACATGTTGCTCGGACTCTCGGGGCTATCGCCCCATGCGCCGTCCTCGTTGACGTGATCGACGAGCCATTGCAATCCCGCGCGCGCATCCTCCCCGCACTGGAACAGCGCAAAGCTCGCGACGGCGGTCGACACGGCACTATTCGACAAGCGTCCCTCCCAGAGGGAGCCCGCTTGACGGCGCGCGCGCAGCTGCTGCGCGAGATGTTCTCTAGCTTGATCTATCATGACTGTAATGCTCCCATGGCGAGGAGTCCATAAAGTGTATATTCGCTATCGCTCTGCTCATCATTGATGACACTGGCAAAGCCGCCCGTGTCCAGCCAATGGTCACGCAGGTAGCCCGCCGCCGCCTTGTACGTGGAGCGCTCCTCCCAGCCACCGACGCGCAGGGCAAAGAGGGCGACCGCCGTCGAGAGCGTATCAGGCAAGGGGCTCGCCTTGCTCGCGGCGAATCCACCGCGCGCGTCCTGCTGCTCGGCCAGCCAGCGCAGCGCCTCACCGTCCACGCCCGCGCCCAGCTGACGCTTCGCAAGGAGAGCTGCCACGGTGATGGAGACCACCCCCTCGGGGCTCTCGCTCTGCAGCTTGCCGTAGCTGCGACCATCGGCGGCGCGGCAGGCGTCCAAGGCCTCGAGAACATGCCCCTTCTCGGGGAGACTGATCTTGAGATCTTGGCAGATATTCAAGGCGAGGAACATCATGTAGGGATCTTGCAGCAGAGCATCAGCGGCGAGCAGCTCGCTCTTCTGAAAGTAAGCTCGCAGCTGCACGAGGCGCAAGCTCAGCTGCAGCGACATCCACGAGAGCGGGCGATGCGCCAGCGTGATCAGGGCGCACTTGACCCAGCAGCAGAGATGGATGACATCGAGTGAGGCCAAGGAGCAGCTCAGCAGGTAGCGTTGGTAATTCTTCCACGGCAGGCGCAGCCCCAGCGCATCGGCGCAGGCGAGCCCAAACATGCTGTAGTAGAGATCGGGCTTGCGCGCACGGTCGAAGAAGACGCCTTGCTCAATGTTAGTTTCATTTAACAAATATTCCTTCATCCTCTCTTGCGCCGCGCTGCTCATGGTGGTCAAGGCAGATCGCAGCACCGCGCGTAGCTCGCGTGAGTGGGATGGAGGAGGTTTAGACATCTTTGAGAATACGTGTAGTAATGCGGAAGAGCAGACGCTTGAGCTCGGGGTTGTTCAGCTGCTGGAGGCAGCGGTAGGATTCTTGGCGGTAGTGCTCGTAGAGCTCCACGGCCTGCGCGCGTATAGCGGTCACATCCATCTGAGGCAGGAGATCCGCAAGGCTCGCTTGCTCAGGACTCGCCTCATGCGCGAGGGCAAAGAAGACAGAGAGTCGTCCGAGCTGCGCGTCCTTCCCCTCATGGAAGTCGCCCAAGTCATCGTAGATTTGGTAAGCGATGCCAAAGGATTGGCTATAGGCACTGAGCAGCTCGCAGAGAGCAGGATCGGCTTGGGCGCACACAGCTCCCATCACGAGCGCGACCTCGAAGGCGGGAGCGGTCTTGCCCTTGAAAATTTCCAGCACCTGCGCCACATCATAGAAATCGCCACAACGCAGCAGCGCGAGCTCATCCCCCTGCCCTCGGCAGAGCGCGAGATGTCCTTGGCTCGCAGTACGCAGCAGCGCGCCGAGATCAACGGGCGCATCAGCAGGGGCTTGGATCTCAGAAATAAGGCGGTAGCCCTCACCGAGCAGCAGGTCGCCGCAGTTCAACGCGATGGCCAGCCCCTCGGTGCAGTGCAGCGTCGCGAGTCCATCGCGCTCGCTGTCATCATCCTCGATATCATCGTGGATGAGTGAGGCCTTGTGAAAGCACTCGACCGCCACGGCGATCTGCTGGACGAACTCGGGCAACTCCTCGGCACCACTCAGGCAGAGATACACCGCCGCACAGAGGAAGGGTCGGAAGCGCTTGCCTCCCCCCATCAGGTACTGGCGCGAGAGTGACTCGGGCGCGCTGCGTGGCTCGCCCATGAGGCGGCGCAGCCCCTCGTCGGTGAAGTAGCCCTTCACCCTCTTCTCCCATTCGCGGGCGTTGAGCATCGGGGGCATCTGCTTCTGTGACTCAAGGCGCAGGTACTGGCGCACGAGCGCGACATCGACCTGCGTGTCGACACAGCCGTCCTTGTCGAGAGGGATGGCGATACCCGGTAGGGCGTTGTTCACCATATGAGGAAAAGCCTTGCGCAGCGACTCCAAGCAGCTCACACCGACGATGGCATCGGCCGCGCCACTCTGGATCACACCACGCGCCACAGGGCCGCCCTCCGCCACGATGCACATCATGCCGCGTGCCTCCGCCTCCTCCGTCAGTCCGCCCACGTGACAGCTGCCGCACTGCTCACAGAGCAGTCCGAGCTCGTCGGTCATCGCTCGGCATTTCCGCGAATTCTTCAGACAACGGGGCAGCAGAAAGAGCCGACGCTCGGCGGGGATGCTCGCGACGGTGTCCTGCCACAGAGCATTGTTGATCATGATGATGACCCACTCAGTGCTCACGCCATAATCAGTGGCCTCGACGCCCAGCTGCGCGGCACAGTCGTGCAGCTCGTGCAGGCTCAGCGGCGGGACGAGATGATGGCGAGACACATAGGACTCGATGAGCTCCATGAGCTCACGCTGCTTTGTCCTATCCATAGGCTCCAAATCCAAAGAAGTAGAAGCGCTTCGCCCACTTGTACCACATACTCTTTTCTGGGATAGCCTCTGCCGCATTGTGATGGCAGGGGCAGGGGCTCATGTTCGCCAGCTCCGCGTAGGCTGTGCCGCGTCCACTGGAATCGCGCGCGCCCTCCTTCTCCAAAAATTCTCTCAATCTCTCAGGATTATTCAACAGCATGCAGCCCTGCGTCTCACTGGCGACAAAGCGTCGGAAACGCTCCAAGAATTCAGAGCCCTCCAGCTTTTCCTCCAGACGGTGCGCCTCACCGCGTACAGAATCCATGCTGAACTGCATAGGCGGGCAGAACTCGATATCGCCACAGGCATTGATATGATGGCTAAAGCCCGTCGCCGCAGGGCAGAGTCCGTGACCTTTCGCATCCCAGTAGGCATCGACGATGGCGATAGCCTCCGTGCAGCGACGCTCCACGATGAAGCGGCGCAGGCGCGTGATCTCCTCCTGTGAAAGAGCGAGATCCCTGTTGGGGTGTGGGCCAACGGGGCGGTAGATGTAGTACCAGACGTAGTGTACCTTGCGCTTGATGAGCTCATCGAGGAAGGGCTTCGTCGCGAGCGTGTCGATATTGTTCTTGCACACACTCGTACAGACACCCGTGATGAGCCGCTCCGCGGCGCAGTGATCGAGAGCCTGCAGGGAGCGTGCGTAGACATTCTTCCCACCACGACGATCATCAGAGACGATGGCGTCGCCCTCGATGCTGATCAGCGGGGTGATATTCTTGAGCGCGCGCATTTTCTGCGCCACCTCGCGGGTGAGCAGTGTCCCATTGGTAAAAATCTGGAAATAGCAATCGGGATGCTTCGCAATGACCGTGAAGAGATCCTTGTAGAGCAGTGGCTCGCCACCGAGGAGGCCAAAGAAGTAGCTGCCGTTCTTCTTGCACTGGCAGATGAGCTCGTCTAACTGTTCGGGCGCGATCTCCACGCGCGGTGTCTGCGTGACCCAGCAGCCCTTGCAGCTGAGATTGCAGGTATTGGTCAGAGAAATCACCATGAAGGCGGGGAAATGCTTGCCCTGCTTCTTGCGCTTCTCAAAGGCCTTGACAGCCCCCCTACCCTTGTAACAAAAATTCCAGAGAATGGTGCGCAGCAAATCGGGCGGCACCTCGGTCATCATGCGTTTAAAAAACTTGAGCATATATTAAGAATCCTCGTCGCTGAATAGGTTAATCTTGCGGGCGAGTGCGCGACGCGCGGAGAGTTTTTCGTAAAGAGCCTTATCGTTAAGCGCTTTCTCTAAATTAAGATCCGCATGCGAGCCCCCTTCGCCCCCATTGATGGGAGCATCTCCATGCTTGGGGAAGATGATCGCGCCATGCGGGCAGACGCGCGCACAGGCGGGGCAATTCGTCTTGCAGTTCAGAGGCTTGTTGACACGTGGGCGGCGTTTCTCATCTTTATCATAAACGCCAAACATGCAGAAATCCACGCACTTCATACAGCCGCGGCACTGCTTGTAGTCGATGGTAGGATACCACGCGATGACCTCGGAGTCGTCATAGCTCGGCAGCTCGACATCCTCGGGTGCGGCAGTCGCATCATAAGGGATCTGCATCTGCTCCGCCAGAGCCTGCGCCGAGTGCGCACGCAGGTCATAGCACTGCGGGCACTCCAGCTGAGCGTAGGCACAGAGAGCCAGCTGCGCGCGCGCGTGGCAGGCGACAAGCCCCGCAATGCGAGGCTTGTCATTAGTTGCCAAGGCCATGCGGCAGAAATCCGCCACGATCAGAACCTCTCTACCACTCGATCTGAGGGCAGAGACGATTTTCTTGACCTCTTGCGCATCGAGCAGCTTGTATTTCTCGCAGCTGCAGACGATGAAGAGTTCACTCATTTGACCTTCACACAGACCAAATTACCAAGACTGTTGCGGCAGTAGAGGTAGCCATTCGCCACCACGGGCATCTGCCAACACTTGCCGCCCGAGATTACCTCGTGCTCGCTGATGACATCTTCCTTGGTCTTGTCGAGTTTAAGATAGCTCAGCGTGCCGCGCTCATCAATGTAGACGAGCTTGTCACCGGCAATCATAGGAGAGCCAAAGCGCTGTGAACCCACCCAGAGCAGCTCGCCTGTCTTCGCATCAATCGCGCGCAGCGACTTGCGGGCATTCGTGTTGCCATGTGAGCCGTAGATCGTGCCTTCGTGCAGCACCGGGGTGGAGAACTGGCTGTTGAGATGCTTGACATTCCATACTTCAGAAAGCTTTGCCCCGTCAAAGGCGAACAGCACCGCATGACCCGTCTTGTAAGCGGAGGTGATCATGAACTGCCCCTTGTCCGCATCCACAATAAGCGGACTCGCCCCGATGATGCCGCTCTGTGTCACCACAGGAGCATAGGCGATGACCTTGCCCGTGAGTGGCTCCACAACACTGATCCCATCAGCGCCCAAAATAAGGAGATAATCCTTGCCCTTGGAGGTCATGAGCGTCGGGGTCGCGTGGGTCGATACCCCCTCGGAACGCCAGACGATGTCGCCAGTATTCTTGTTGAGAGCGATACCCGACTTGCCAATTCCGACGATGACAAGATCCTTGTACAGAAGAGCTGAGGTTGACACGTTCCAGCGAGGGACAGGGGCACTGGCATCGCAGAGAGGCTTGCCCCAGAGCTTCTTGCCTGTAGCAAAGTCGAGGCAGACGAT
>CAYJLP010000170.1:0-5667 GCA_964371115.1 uncultured Akkermansia sp.
CGCACGGAGGCGTAGAACTTCAGCGCACGGCCACCGGGTGTCGTCTCAGGATTGCCGAACATGACACCGATCTTCTCACGGATCTGGTTGGTAAAGATGCACACCGTACGCGCCTTGGCAATCATGGAGGTGAGCTTGCGCAGAGCCGCGCTCATGAGGCGTGCTTGAGCCCCCACCGTGCTATCCCCGATATCGCCCTCCAGCTCCTGCTTGGTCACGAGGGCCGCGACTGAGTCGAGCACGATGACGTCGATGGCATTGGAGCGCACGAGAGCTTCGCAGATCTGCAGAGCCTCTTCGCCGCTGCTGGGCTGGGAGATGAGCAGGTCGTCGAGCTTCACCCCGAGCTTTGCCGCGTAGGAGGGATCCAGCGCATGCTCCACGTCGATGAAGGCTGCGAGACCACCCGAGCGCTGCGCCTGAGCGATAGCCGTCAGCGTCAGCGTCGTCTTACCCGATGACTCAGGCCCGTACACCTCGATGATACGACCGCGTGGGAAGCCACCCACACCCAGCGCGCGGTCGATGAGCAGATTGCCCGTAGGGATCACCTCGACCTCCATCGTCTTGCGATCGCCGAGACGCATGATGGCGCTCTCGCCAAAGTCCTTTTGAATTTGAAGCATCGCGCTATCGAGAGCGCGTTGGCGGGCGGCTTGGATCTTGTCTTGATCGGCGGATGAGGCAGTCATAGAAAAAACAGTAATGGGATAATAGAGATAAAAAAGCCAAGCGAAAACGAGGCTACATTTGACAGCACTAGAGTACAATTAATCCGCCAGCGGGGCAAGCAAAAACTCCTCGCGAGAGAAAGAGCCACCGCCTCCGCCCATTCTAGAGATGCCCCTGAGGGCACCTCCATAGTGAAGCAATCTAGCCTCGAGGAGCATAGTAGCCCTCACTATTTCCCACTGACAGCTTTGTACGCCTTTTCAATGGACGCGCGAAAGGCTGCATTCCTCGTTTTGGAAGCGACGGCCATCGCCCCGAAGGTGAACTTGAGCGCACTCTCAGTAATCGCCTTGCCCTCGGCAGTCCTACTCAGATTCAGGAGCTCTTGACGCAGCACCACAAGAGACACGTTCGCTTGCAATCTCTGCTTGTGCCCATGCAATACCTCCAGTACCTGAGCCGCAGCGTTGATCGCGTCGATATCCTGCTGCGAGGGAGAATCTATCTGCGCATTTTTCTCTAGAACAGCGAGGATAATCAAGAGCTGCTTATTCTGCTCTCGTAGGATAGCCGTCAGTGAGTCAAAGCTTGCAGGTGCCGCAGTAATATTCGCAGAATCTTTACTAGAAAGTGTCTGTGTGCCTGTATAGATAGTGAAGAAATTTAAGGAAGGATACGTAGGATCGTACGCAACAGCATTCTGCCGTTGGAGATCCGCACACAGATCTTTTATAATATTTTCTTTGTGCCTGTTATGAAGATCTCTGACATAAGCTCTATTTTCACGGAAATCAACACGCGCCTGTCGATAGGTGCGCGTGAGCCCCTTGATGAGAGCCCCTGCCTCCAAATCGATGAGCTGGGTTGCTAGCTCTCGGCTAGAAAGTGATTTGGTATAATCCCATTTATCTTTATAATACTTACTATTCAACACCTTATTCTCCATTGACTTAGGCACAATGAGAGTCAAATAGAAGGCGACGGCTTCGCGCGCTCTCGCAGAGGAACTAAGACTTTGAATGAGAAAGTTTAATTCCGCATTTTTGGCAGATCCCTCTATGTAATATATTAAATCAGCGCGAGTTTTCTCCGAACTCGCCCCTTCCTCGAGACCGACAGGAACAATGACGGGGATATAGGGGTATTGTCGATACAGGCGTAGATGATCTCTCTCATGCGCATCCACACAAAGATAGCTCAGCCGCCCCAATTGAGAGCAATACTCGAGCAGTTTTTCACGCGTTAGCTTTTTGTCGGAATCACTATCACCCTCTGCATGTAGAACTCGATAGATGCTGTTAACATTATCCGTCAACAACTGCGCGTTATAACGCGCAACAAAACTCTGCTCAGCATCAGCCTTGCTCCCGAATCCTGCACCTTTGGAAGGGAGGACATTAGGATTATCACTCCCCCTAAATGCAATACAAGCATTTATATTATCAGGATCGATCAGCTCAATCTCAAAATTGGGAACCCACACATCCTTCCCATTCAAGGTCATGCGGAGGTATGGCGTATTTCGATCTATCGTCCACTTATATTTGTACTCAGTGGCGCGAGCAGAAATCGTACCTCCCAAATGCCCCGATAGGGAGTGAGCCCCCTCACAGAGAGGCAGTTCATCATGATTACCATGTGCCCCCCCACCTGATGCGAAAAGCAGAGAGGAGAGGGTGAGCGATTTAATTATCCGTTTTACTTTCATATTATTATAATTTAATTTGATGACTCATTCATCAGATAAGTCATCATTAGAATTAAGCCCATTTGTAGAGTTGTCGTTGATTGTATCCGACCGACGTTTGTATCGCAGAGGGATGCTCATACGGACAAGCCACGGCACAGTCTACATCACCCCCGTTAAGAGGGCTTCTATGTTCTCACGAGACTAAATTTCCTGTATTTGCTTATTGAGCATGAGGAGAGTTTAGAAGTCCCCGTAGGCGAACAACTCATTCTAACCCGAACATCTGCCTTCGCGCAACTCAAAAATGGAATTATTAGTGACGCTTCGCCATCACAGAGGCACCGCGGTCTAGAATAATAAATTGACACGCCTATCATTTATGTTACACTCACAAAGTCAACCAAAAGCAATCGAACCCGCATCTCACATCACCCTCACCCCATCCCACCATGCCTCCATGGGCACATCGCCCGTAGGTGGCACGGTGCATTCAGCCATGATCACACGTCACCGCATCACCCAGCAGCAGGATAGCTACTTTGAGCCCTGCTGGCAGCTCTACCTCGCTGCCTTCCCACAGGAGGAGAGACGCCCACTCGACTACCAGCTTGAGACCCTCGCGCGCGAGCACTACCACATGGAAGCCCTCCTCGACGAGGGGCAGCTCATCGGGCTGCTCTGCTGGTGGGAGCTCACCGAGCTCATCTATCTCGAGCATCTCGCCATCATGGAGCAGCAGCGCAGCAGCGGCTACGGCCAGCGCATCCTCGCCCACATCAAAGCCGAGCAAGACAAAACAATCCTCCTCGAGGTCGAGCCCCCCCACGAGCCGATCCAGGCCCGCCGCATCGCCTTCTATGAAAGGCAAGGTTTCCATCTCAATGCCCACGCCTACGCCCAGCCCCCCTACGCAGGCTGCGACTTTCTCCCGCTGCTCCTCATGAGCCACCCTGCACCGCTGAGTGATGCGCAGGTTGAGCATTTCAAGCGCGAAGGCTTGCCCGAGATCCATTTCCGCTACTTTGCCACACTGGATTAGAGCAGAAAAGCCCTCTTTACTTTTCCTTGACTCTCACAGCAGCGCGCTTTATGATCGCGCACCTGTGATTTTTCATCGGTCACAGGAGTAGAAGAGAAAAAAAAACATGAACCGCCACCCCCAACTCGCCATCCTCATCATGCTGGGGCTGGCACACTGCCTCAATGACGTCCTGCAATCGCTCGTCATCGCCTGCTACCCGCTGATCAAAGCCGACCTCCAGCTCACCTACGCCCAGATCGGTCTCATCACCATGGCCTACCAGCTGACCGCCTCGCTCTTGCAGCCCATCTTTGGCTACTTCCTCGATCGTCGCCCCTGGCCCTACCACCTCTTTATCTGCATGAGCACCGCGAGCGTGGGGCTCTTCCTCCTCTCGTCCGCCTCGAGCTTCATCGCCGTGATCATCGCGGTCATGCTCTTTGGCGTGGGCTCTTCACTCTTCCACCCCGAGGGCTCGCGCATGGCGCACCTCGCTGCACAGGGGAGGCGCAGCACCGCGCAGGCTATCTTCCAAGTAGGTGGCAACCTCGGCACCTCCATAGGGCCTCTCCTCATGGCGCTCGTCATCAGCACGCGTACCGATCTGCACTACGGACTCGTCTTCTGCCTCATCGGCTACATCGTCGCCTTTCGCATCGCACGCTGGCTGAGGGCGATGCCGCAGAGCCCCATCAAGCTCGACGCGCGGGGCAAGCGCCAGCTGCCGCCCAAGCCGCTGAGCACACCACGCACCGCATGGGTGCTCGGCGTGCTGATGCTGCTGATCTTTTCGAAGTTCTGCTACATGGAGAGCATGCGCAGCTACTACACCTTTTACCTCATGGAGGAGTACGCCCTGAGCGTGTCGGCGGCTCAGCTCGCCCTCTTTGTCTTCCTCGCGGGCTGCGCCATAGGCACGCTGACGGGAGGTCCGCTGGGGGACAGGTGGGGGCGCCACCGCCTCGTCTGGTTCTCCATCCTCGCCGCCGCGCCCTTTGCGGCGGCGGCTCCCCATGCGGGGCTCTGGGGAGGGCTCATCCTGAGCTTCTGCGGCAGCATGATGATCTCATCCGCCTTCCCCGCCATCGTCGTGTATGCGCAGGAGCTGCTGCCAGGGCGCGTGAGCCTCGTATCTGGGCTCTTCTTTGGGGTCGCCTTTGGCATCAGCGGACTGTGCTCGGGGCTCATTGGTGTCTTCATCGACCACTACGGGCTGGTGACCATGATGAGCGTCTGCGGGCTCACGCCGCTGCTCGGCTGCATTGCCATCCTGCTGCCGCGCCTATCCAGCGCGACAAGCTGATGAGAGGAGAGGAAAGGAGAGCTGATGCCCTCGTGAAGAAATTATTAGTAATCCATTCATAAAAAAATGCTTGTATCATGATGCATCCATGTTATGATGATATCTGCTTGCTAGCAAGCTCAACCACCACCATAACAACACACTCCCACTTATGAAAATCTCAAAACTCATCCCATGCGCCCTCCTCGCCGCCGCATGCGGCAGCGCGCTCATGCTCACATCCTGCGGCTCTGACTCCTCGAGCTCCAGCTCCAGCTCCAGCTCCAGCTCAAAAGACCTTGTCAATCTCACCGAGCCTTATCAAATCTCAGCAGTAAGCAATGATGGTGTCTCTGACATCATCCATATGACACCCGCGAGTGAGAATAGAGGCAGCTTTAGCTCCTCACAACTTGGACACGTCGATGATACGGTAGCAAGGGAATCTAGCTTTGAGTGGATCCGCCTGCCAGATGCCGCGACGCGCTCTGCCGAGCTGCGATTGACGCACAAATTTGAGGATCCAACGGACGCGAGCAACACAGGTGAACATAGATACACTCTGCAGCTCACATTCTCCGACCCTACAACAGCTACAGCCACATGGCAATTTATCATGATCCGCAATGAAGAAGAAAGGGACATGGGCACATTGGATCCTCTGGGGCTTGAGTTCTCAATGCCTATGTATTAACCCTCCCCCTGATCACCTCATACACAGAGGGGGGCTTCTAATTTCTCGCGAGGTAAGATTTTGAGATGATTTTAGAGCTGGATTTTTTGCGAATTGATGGCTCAGAGTCTCCTCTGAGACGAAAATTCGCGGGAAATGCGGCCTAAAAGCGCTCAAAAGCTGCCTCGTGAAGCGATTTTCTTTATTTGCTTATTTAGAATGACGAGAATTTAGAAGCTCCCAGAGGAGTGCTCGTACGCGGGTACTCCTTCTGATGGGGGCTTCTCTTATATTGAAGTTTGATAAAATCTTGGAGAGCGGTTATACTA
>CAYJLP010000171.1:0-1544 GCA_964371115.1 uncultured Akkermansia sp.
TTCCCCGATCCTGTGGGGGCACTGAGCAGGAGGCAGAATCCGGATTGCTGGGCAGCAGCGATGATGCTCTCACGCTGCTGCTCGATGGGGAGAGGGAGAGTCGAGGACATGCTCTCTATGATAGCGCATGCTGGCTCAAAAGGCAATCATGGCATGCTCCTCCCCGCTAAGAACACTCCAATATATGCTGCAAGTCCAGCACCGACAGGCAGCGCGGATCGTAGGCGAAGAGCTCGGAGAGCTGCTCCCGCGTCAGCTGGGCGAGGCTGGCACACTGCTCCATGCTCAGGCAGATGCCCAGATCGCGCAGCTGCGCCCCCTCCTCGAGCTGGCAGTGCTTGAGCAGCCTCGCCAGACTGTCGAGAAAGTCCTCGGGGTGCCGCGCGCCGCGCCCCGTGAGCTCCTTGTTGAGCTTCTGGAATCGCTTTGGCGTGACATCGGCGAGATGCGCGAGGTAGCAGGGAGCGAGGGCGACGAGGAGGCTGTCGCGTGAGACCTGTGGGTAGAGCTGCGCGAGTGTCTCCACGAGCGCACGCAGCGAGAGTCGACGCGCGCTCATCTCAGCGGTCTGCGCGAGCTGGCAGCCCAGTGCCACCTTCTCACGGCTCTTGCGATGCGCTCCCTCCTTCACGCAGCGGGGGAGGTACTTCCCGAGTAGCTTCACACTCTTGAGCGCATAGATCTCGCAGAGAGGATTGCTCTCGGTCGAGAGATAGGCCTCGATGGCACGGATACAAGCTCCCAGCCCCTGCAGAGCCGTCGCGCGTGGCGAGAGATGCATACTCAGCTCCGCATCAATGATGCTCACCGAGGCGGGCAGATCATCCGTAGGCAGCGTGAGCTCGAGCTGCTCCCAGCAGGGCGGCGAGCATCCCTCAGAGGCAGCTGACGGCTCATGCACATAGACAGGGATAGATAGGAGGGAGTGGGAGTACTCCGCACCCCGCGCCGCCGCGATCTCACGGCTACGCCTGCCGCCGAGCGCGATCAGCAGTGTCTTGTAGGGCAAGACATACTCACGCCCCTCCTCGGCAATATCATAACGAATCCCCCGCGCCTCGAGCCCCGCCGTCAGGCGCGCGAGAAAGCCCAGCTCCTCCATGAGAGGACGTGGAGAGATGATGAGATGCGCATGCTCCACGTGATCGAGCAACTCTAGCTGCGCAATCTCCCGAAGCTCTCCAAAACCAAAACGTAGCGGACGATTGCTACCAGATGATAAATATGCTTGATTCATGTCTATCATCCTAGCATAGTCGCCACCCGCTGTGCAAGTACCAATATGTGACTAAGTACTCACGAAGAAGCAACAGGAGAAACACACAAACAATCTCCCCTTCTCAGTAAACGCATGCACAGAAATCTGCACCAGAAAATAATCCCCTGTAACAAAAAGCGCTGCAACCTAAAAAGGCGCAGCGCATAAAAGAAGGCTATCGAATGCTTATACCGCAGTTGTTGGCTCAACGGGTGCGGGTGCGGGTGCTGGCTCAACGGGTGCGGGTGCGGGTGCTGGCTCAACGGGTGCTGGTGCGGGTGCTGGC
>CAYJLP010000171.1:1554-5587 GCA_964371115.1 uncultured Akkermansia sp.
TGCACCAGAAAATAAGCCCCTGTCCCATAAAGCGCTGGAACCTCAACACGGGCAGCGCATTAATGACGGGGATCTACTGCTTATAGCGCCGGTGCTGGCGCAACGGGTGCGAGTGCTACCTTGGCGTCCATTTTTTCCAGCTTCTTGAGGAGAGCAGCATTCTGCTCTGCTTCTGTTAGCACAACGGCAGGATTAGCCAGATCAGATTTTTGAGATTGGAAGCGTGCGTTGACGAGGATGGAGAGCGTGAAGCAGAGCACACCAAAGAGAACGCCAAAGAAGACAGTCGCCTTCTTGAGCACATTGGATGTCTGTGCGCCAAAGGCCTGATCGGTCATTTGAGAGCCAAAGGAGGCACCGAGCCCCTCCTGCTTCGGACGCTGCATGAGCACCACAAGGAGGAGCAGAACGCTGACGATGATCAGAAGCGCAAAGCAGAGATAGATGAAAAATTCAAGCATGAGATTGGTTAATCGTATGTGAGATGGAGTCAGTAGGGGGAGGGGCGCGCAAGGGGCACGAGCACCGGTATTATAGATGGATTAGCCGATGATTTCGTTGAGCTCATTGCAGATGATGCGCTTGGGCTCGATGGGCTTATCCGACATAGCAAAGCTCATGATGACGACGCGCTCACCGGTCTTGATCAGATGAGCAGCACCACCATTGATGATGATTTGTCCCGTCCCTGGAGGACCTGTGAGCACATAGGTCTCAAGGCGATTTCCAGAGGTGATTGAGGCGACCAGCACTTTCTCGTGTGGCCAGAGGCCGCAGGCCTCCATCATATCGAGAGGGATCTCGATACTACCCTCGTAGTTGATATCGCCGCGTGTGACTGCGGCACGGTGAATCTTCGATTTGAGCTGGGAAACGAACATAGAATAAGGCTTCGAGTCAAGCGGCAACTATATAACTATGAAATGGCGCAAAGGTCAAGCAAATTCATCTGTAGAACAGCGACACAGGCTCAAAATAACGATAAACTTCTAAGCTCCCGCGAGAGATTAGAAGTTCATCATCGTGATAGATATTTACACTCAGATATTAGAATGGGATATCGTCATCCTCCTCAGGGAGGGGCGCGCTGGGCGCAGGACGCGAGGGCTGCTGAGCGCCGCCACCATTGTAGCCGCCGCCGTAGCTGCCGCCACCGCCTTGACTGGTGGCGCCATTGTAGCCCCCGCCGCTCTCACCGCCGCCATAGCCGCCGCCACCTTGGTTGCCGCCGTAGCCGCCGCCTTGATTGCCGCCGTAGCCACCGCCGCCGCCATTATAGCTGCCAGAGCCGCCACCGTTGTTGTAATTGTTCTGGCGGTAGTTGCCACCGCCGCCGCCACCCTGACCACCGCCGCCATCTCGGCTGCCGATGAGCTGGAGGTTCTCCGCGATGATGCGGATGCGGCTGCGCTTTTGACCTGTTTGCTTGTCCTCCCAGGTGTCCATTTGCAGGCGACCTTCGATGAAGACGGGGCGTCCCTTGCTGAGGTAGGAGGCAGCGATCTCGCCGAGACGTCCCCAGCAGGTGACGTCGAGGAAGGTGGTCTCTTCGCGACGCTCGCCCCCCTCTTGTCCACCGCCTATGTAGCGGTTGACCGCGAGGCGTAACTCGGTGACGGGCGTACCCTTGGGCGTCTGACGAAGCTCGGGGTCGGCTGTCAGGTTACCGATGATCATTACTTTGTTTAAATTAGCCATGTGATTGAGATGATCTATTCTTTGTGCTTTATATCATACCGCGTCTGAGGAAATACTCAAGTGATAAATAATGATGTGACCAAAAATCACCCGCGACGCAGTTGCTGTATATCAGATGTGTTCGGTTAATAGTTCGTTGGTTTGCCGTGACGCTCGTCTTTCTTCGTCTCGATGGATTCGAACATGTAGCGGTACTGCTCGGTCATGAGCATGGAGGGCGCGTCGTAGTTCACGTAGATTCCATCCTTGTTCTTGATGAAATACCAGAACTCCATAGGCGTCTGGTGCCCCTCGGGGTAGACGCGATTGAGGGTGTTTTGCGTGAGCTCAGGCGTGTCCTCCCAGTCGTCCTGAGGCAGCTTCCAGCCCTTGGACACCTTGGTGCGGCCATTCCACATCCACGGGTCGATCACCATAGCATTGGGCCAGACGCCGCCCTTTGCCGCGATGTAGACGCAGCTATGCGCGCTGCCCGTTCCCTTGTCGCGTGTCGTGGTGCCGATGCGGAAGAAAGTCAGCGGGCGACGACGCAGCTCACCAAAGAGATCATGCTGGTAGTGCCAGCAGAGACCGCGCTGCTGGATGTGCATGTTCACCAGATAATTCCCCGACCAGCCGGGAAAACTCGAATCATACACACGCGAGAGCCCCGCCCCTGCCTTGAAGGAATTATCCGCGAGCCAGCGCGCCTCCTGCTGCGCAGCCTTGAGCTTTCGGTCGTTCGGGTGGAGTAGCGAGAGTAGATCCGTGTAGAGATCGCTACGCTCCACGACCACCTCGGGGCGATTGACATAGTCAATGGGAGCAGGCGAGCAGGAGACAAACAGCGAGCTAAGAATGATACTAGGGATAATCAGAAAGGGGGTAGTAAAGGGTATACAACGATTCATAGCAGGGATATTGTAGCAGCATTTTACGCGACGACAAGGACGAATTCCCCATTTTGTAGAAAATGCCACCCCCTCTGCCTCCCCATACTCTCATCTTGTATCATATATAGCGCCCCCAAGCTAAATGATCAACTAAATCATCGTTAATTACCTGTTAGTGAATCTCACTTTACACAGTATTACAGACTCACCATCTGACGCATACAGACATTAGGGAGCTTTATGCTTGATTTGACGCTTCATTTATGCTAAGCTTATTCTTGTATGAACATGTTCAACGTCATGACAACTATATTCGCCATGACAGGAGCAGTAGCGCTTGGTCAGGATAGAACCACGCCCTACGAACCGCATCCTGACTGGGAAAACCCCGAAAACCTCCACCTCAATCGAGAGACTTCGCGCGCTTTCTTCGTCCCCTTTGCGGACAAGCAAGAAGCCCTCAAGGGACACCGCCGCGACTCCTCCAACTACCTCTCCCTGAATGGGAATTGGAAGTTCAAATGGGTACCCAAGCCCTCCGATCGTCCCGTGGACTTCTACAAGCCCAGCTATGATGTGAGCTCATGGAAGACCATCGACGTGCCCAGCAACTGGGAAATGCGCGGCTACGGCATCCCCATGTACATGAACCAGCCCTACGCCTTCGTGCGCAACTGGCCTTTCGTCATGACCCCTCCCCGCAATGAAGCGGAGAAGCGCCTGACCATCCCCCAGACCGAGCCCAATGCGGTTGGCTCCTACCGCCGCAACATTACGCTGCCCGCCGACTGGAAGGGCAAGGAAGTCTTCATCCAATTCGACGGTGTTGACTCCTTCTTCTACCTCTATGTGAATGGGGAGAAGGTCGGCTTCTCCAAGGACAGCCGCACCGCCGCCGCCTTCAACATTACAAAATACCTCAAGCCTGGCAACAACGTCATCGCCGCCGAGGTCTACCGCTTTAGCGACGGCTCCTACCTCGAGTGCCAAGACATGTGGCGCCTCTCGGGTATCTTCCGCGACGTCTTCCTCTACGCCACCCCCGAGGTGCAGGTGCGTGACTTCTTCGTCCACACCACCTTCCCGCAGAAGCCTGACGGCCTCAGCGACTACGGTCAGGGCACGCTCAAGGTCGACGTCGACATGCGCAACCTCAGCAAGAGCGACTCTGCCTTCTCCCTCACCGCCGAGCTCCTCGACGCACAGGATCAGAAGGTCGCCGACCTCACCCCCGTCACAGGCAATCTGCCCTCAGGCAAGGAAGCCCAGTTCTCCCTGAGCACCAATGTCCATATCCCTCAGCTCTGGAGCGCGGAGAAGCCCTACCTCTACCGTCTCCTCATCAACGTCCAAGACGCTGAGGGCAAGACCACCGAGATCATCTCAAAGAAAGTCGGCTTCCGCGACATCAAGCTGCTCAACGGCCGCTTCCTCGTCAACGGCATGCCCGTCAAGCTCAAGGG
>CAYJLP010000172.1:0-5586 GCA_964371115.1 uncultured Akkermansia sp.
TAGGGGTCTTGGAACACCATTTGAAAATCCAGCCGCCGTGCGCGCAGCTCGCGCGCGGGGAGAGCCGTGAGGTCCTCGCCTCGTAGCAGGATACGCCCTGAGGTCGGAGCCTGGAGCTGCATGATGCAGCGCGATAGCGTGGACTTCCCACAGCCTGACTCGCCGACGAGCCCGAGTATCTCGCCCTGCTCCATCTGGAGGCTCACGCCAGCGACCGCCTTGAGCGTGCGCTGGAGTCTCCCCCAGATACTACGGATGGGGAAGTGTACATGGAGATCCTCGACGGCTAGAAATGACATGACTCTACTCTAGCATGGATAGCCAGCTGCATCAAGTGCGACCCCGCGAGCTGCGCAAAAAAATGCCCTCTACACCTATGTTAAAAATACACTAGAGCCGTGCTTTCAGATTGACGTGATCGTCACAATGTGATAGTACTGTATGCTTATGCGTACACTCCCTTACCTAGGACTACTCATCGCTGCGAGCTGTGTTTCAAGCGCAGAATTGAAGGACATCGCCGCCAAGCTGCAAGTCCCCAAAACCCTCATCAGCGCCGAAGGCAAACTTCCGCTGCCAGCCGTGCCCGCAGGCGTCCAGATCTCCATCAAGGGGGTTGATTATGAAGAGCTGCTTTCTCCAAAGGGCACATCGCGCCCCGTCCTTAGCCCTGTCCCCATCACCGTGTGCTATGAGCTGCGCCGAGGCAAGGAAACAGTCATCAGCCCCGACTACACCGTCATGCTCCAGCCCAAGAGCGCGCTGAACGAATGGGAGAAGAGCCGCAAGCCTCCCATCCTCCCCGAGCCCCTGCAGTGGAAGGGCGCGCAGGGCGAGTTCAAGCTCCCCTCCAGCCTTAACGTCGTGGGATCGACTGACGCCGCCGCGACATTGCGCGAGGAGCTCCAGCAGCATTTTGGAGTCACAAATGCACAGGATGCCCAGTCGGGCACCAAGATCATCTTTGTCTTGATCAAATCCACCTTCTACGGAGATGAGGGCTACGGGATTGAGATCGAAAAGGACCGCATCCGCGTCATGGCGAGCAGACCAGAAGGCCTCATCTGGGGCGCTCAATCCCTGCTCCAAGCCCTCAAGGCGAGTGGAGATGCCAAGACCATCGCCTGTGGGCGCCTCATCGACATCCCCCGCTACCCCGTGCGCGGCTTCATGCTTGATGTCGGTCGTAGCCCCGTGCCGCTCAGCCGTCTCTACGAGCTCGTCGATCAGCTCGCATGGCACAAGATGAATGAGCTGCAGCTGCACCTCAACGACAATTTTATCTTTCATGAGAAGTACGTCGACGCGGGCAAAGACCCCTTCAAGGAGAGCTACACAGGCTACCGCCTCGAATCCTCAGCCAAGGGCAAGGACGGCACACCTCTCACCTCCCAAGATCTCCACTATACGAAGGCGCAGATAGCACAGCTCATCGACTATGCCGAGAGCAAGGGCGTGCGCATCATCCCTGAGTTCGACACGCCGGGGCATGCGCTCTCCTTCACCCGCGTGCGTCCCGACCTCATCTATCAGGGACCCATGGGGGGCAAGGAAAAGCGCCGCTGTGAGATGCTCGATGCGGCGAATCCTGAGACGCTGAAGTTCGTCGCCTCCGTGCTCGATGAGTACCTCGTCGCCCCCCGACGCGGGGCGGCTCCCCTCTTTAAGCGAGGCAGCGTCATCCACCTCGGGGCGGATGAGTTCTATGGGAAGTCCGAGGACTACCGCAAGTACACGGATGGACTCATCAAGTACGCCAAGAAGCGCGGCTACACCCCCCGCATCTGGGGCAGCCTCAGCATGAAGCGAGGCAAGACCCCTATCGACAGCAAGGGCGTGGAAGTCAGCCTCTGGAATCATGGCTGGAGCGGCGCGTGGGAGACGGTCAAGCTGGGCTTTGACGTCATCAACACCAATGACGGCGCGCTCTACATCGTCCCACTGGCGAACTACTATCGCATGGACAAGAACCACCAATGGCTCTATAATAACTGGAAGCCCAACCAAATCGGCAGGGATCTACTGCCCGCGGGGCATCCTCAGCTGAGGGGGGCGATGTTTGCCGTGTGGAACGACGAGATCGACCTGCTGCATCATGGGCAGAGCTATGATGATTTTGCGGCTGCGATCACGGACTCCATTGGCATCCTCGGGCACAAGATGTGGGCACCTACGGGCGTGCCAAAGGATGCGGCGGGCAAGCCGCTGAGCTTCCCCGACTACAAGGCGAAGCGTCTAGCTCCCATTGGTAGCCAGCTTGAGACGTCGCAGGATGGAGTCAAGGCGATCGGCCTGAGCAAGGCGAATGTCACGCGCCCCACGCCGCTGAATCTGGAGAGTCTCGAGGCACCCTATCATCTGGTGATGGAGCTCGAGCTGGAGCCTGTCGTGGCGGGACGCGAGCAGATCTTGCTACAGGGCAAGGATGGTGGTGTGCTGTATGCCGCGGACAAGCAGGGCAAGGTGGGCTTCCGACGCGATGATGCGCTGAGCTTCCAATGGGATGCGCGCATCCCGACGGGCAAGTCTGTGAAGGTCGAGCTGATTGGGGAGCTGGGCAAGACGTCGCTGAAGATAGACGGGCAGCTTGTCGCGCATGACAAGCTCAAGCTGATGAACTTTAATACGACGCAGAAGAAGCTCTATAACACGCTGCGCCTGCCTCTGACGACGCTCGCCCCCCAGCTCAAGGGGAAGGTGACGCGCATGCAGATCCTGCCACTGAAGAAGTAGCGGGCAATCCCAGATGCTCCGCGTCTATCACATGCGGAGTTTCAGGGTTATCAAACAGAAAACAGGCTGAGGAGTCACTCCTCAGCCTGTTGTTGCGTACTCACGGAAGTGAGCTCAAATCAGAAAAATCAGCCCAGCAGCTCCTCCATGCGGCGGCAGACTTCCTCCACATTTGCCAAGCTATTGAATGCCGAGATGCGGAAGAATCCCTCACCGTGCGCGCCAAAGCCCGCACCAGGTGTGATGACGACGTTGATCTCTTGGAGCATCTTGTCAAACATTTCCCAGCTGCTGATGCCCTCGGGGCACTGCACCCAGACGTAGGGCGCATTCTCGCCGCCCCAGACCTTGAGGCCTACTTTTTCGCAGGTGCTGCGCAGCAGGGCGGCATTGCCGAGGTAGTGCTCGATGAGTGCCTTGGTCTGTGCCTGCCCAGCCTTGGAGAAGAGGGCTTCGGCACCACGCTGTACGATGTAGCTCGCGCCGTTGAACTTTGTCGAGTGACGGCGATTCCACAGCTGGGCGATGGAGACGTCCTCTCCCTTCGCATTCTTGCCCATGAGTTCTTTCGGGATGGTGATGTAGCCGCAGCGTACGCCGGTGAAGCCGCCCTGCTTGGAGAAGGAGCGGAACTCAATCGCGCCCTGGCGCGCCCCAGGGATGGCAAAGATGGAGGTGGGCACACTGCTGTCGGTGACGAAGGCTTCGTACGCGCCATCATAGAGCAGGATGGCGTCGTTGGCGAGTGCATAGTCGACCCATGCCTTGAGCTCACCGTAGCTGGCGACGGCTCCCGTGGGGTTGTTGGGGAAGCAGAGGTAGACGAGGTCGACGCGCTGCTCGGGAACTTGGGGGACGAAGTTGTTCTCAGGCGTGCAGGGGAGGTAGACGAGGCCCTCGTAGGAGCCGTCTTCGCGTGCGTCTCCGGTGTTGCCCGCCATGACGTTGGTGTCGACGTAGACGGGGTAGACGGGATCGGGGACGGCGATGATGTTGTCATGTCCGAAGATGTCGAGGATGTTGCCTGTGTCGCATTTTGCACCGTCGGAGACGTAGATCTCATCCGCGCTCATCTCGATGCCGCGCTGCTGGTAGGAGACCTCAGCGATGGCTTCGCGCAGCCATGCGTAGCCCTGCTCAGGACCGTAGCCGTGGAAGGTGTCGCGGCTGGCTTGATCGTCGAGAGCCTTGTGCATGGCCTCGATGGCGGCTGGAGGGAGGGGCTCGGTGACGTCTCCGATGCCGCAGCGGATGATCTTGCTGACTTGCTCGGGATTGGCCGCGGCAAACGCGGCGACGCGACGTCCTATTTCAGGGAAGAGATACCCTGCCTGCAACTTTTGAAAGCTATCGTTGATCTTTGCCATAGGGCGTATGATCTCAAAGATAGTATACTAAATCAAGTCTAAATAGGCTAGGGGATGGATTTTGCGAGGCATGGCGCGCGGTGTCTCTCGGAGACCTTCTCGTGTGTAGGGGATGTTGGGCGCTGGATGATGAGTGCTTTTGTTGTGAGATAATTATAGTAACTAATTGTGAGACAATTGATTTGTGCTTGTTTGTTTTTAGTTAGCTACTTAGTTTTGTAGCTATTGATGCTTTGTTGGTCATGTGGCGATGCTGCGCGCCCGACGGGGGCTTTTTTGCTATTGACAGGGCGTGGAGTCATGCTAGAATGTTTCCATTATGAAGGTTTTAGCTCTTTCTCTGATTGCCGCGCTGGCGGGGGTGTTTTCTGATAGCTCTCAGGCGGCGACTGTGGTTGATAATGATTTGTTTGTCATGAATTTCGTCGATGAGTCGAACTGGGGAGACAATGTGAACAATGCCGCGGTGGAGAGGATCGCGCAGGATACGATTGATTATTGGGCCGCGCTGTTGGCGAATTATTCTCTTGTGCCTGATAATAGGATTAGTATCACGCTTCAGTTCAAGGAGCTGGAGGGGACGACATTCGCGACGGGGCTTCCGAAGTTCGTTGAAACATATGGAGGAAAGATAGAGGGCAGCAAGCAAACGTATTCCATATCTCCTACCCCTATCGCGAAGCTGTTGCATGATCAGACGATCAGTGGCAACGATATCACGATTGAGGTGAATAATAAGGGTACTTACCACTACGGTGAGGCGAGCTCGGGCTTTTTGGGGAAGGATTTCCACTCGATACTGCTGCACGAGCTGACGCATGGGATGGGCTTTTTGCCCTACCAGTACAAGCCTAATGGATCGGGGGGCTGGACGACGGGATGGAGTGCATCTCCCTATGATGCCTTGATCAGTCATTATTTGAATGGAGGTAGTCTTACTCCTGGTAAGCATGTGGAGCTCGGGGATACGGGCTATGTGCTGTTCAATCCTGATCCGATCTCGGGATCGGCTCTATCGCATTTGGATCATGATGCGCATCCCGATTCGCTGATGAATCGTTCGTTTGATTCGGGCGTGGCGATTCGTACTCTAGGGGATGCTGAGATTGCTGTGTTCCAGGCGATGGGGATGGATCTGGAGATCATGCCCGAGCCGTCCACCGCGGTGCTGGTGCTGCTGCTCACGCCTGCATATTTGCTGCGCCGCCGCCGCGCGGTGGTGTAAGTGGTGGTTGCATTGTATGTTTAAAAAGCACCGTCCTGTTTGGGGCGGTGCTTTTTTGTTTGTTTCGTCGTGCTCGGACGCTTCGCGTTTGCGACGGTAGAGAAGTGGCGCGCTTCGCGCGCAGGTGGACGGGGGCGTCAGTTTGCGGCGTTGACGCCGTGCTGGGTTTGCCGTGCGGACGCGCGCTAAAAAACTCGAAACTGACGCCCTGCTGGGCTCTGCCCAGACCCGCCGGCGAACGATCGCCGGAGATCGCTTAAG
>CAYJLP010000173.1:0-5454 GCA_964371115.1 uncultured Akkermansia sp.
ACAGGTAAGGAGACGCTGGAGACGATGCCTGTGCCCAAGCATCTCGACTACGACATGTGGCTAGGACCTGCACCCTACAAACCCTACAACCCGCACCGCGTCCATGGTACATTCCGCGGATACTGGGACTATGATGGCGGTGGTCTGGGTGATATGGGGCAGCATTATCTCGATCCGGTGCAGTACCTGCTAGGCAAGGATGGCACCTCTCCCATCTCTGTCGAAATCGACGCACCTCAGCAGCACTTTGATGCGATTGGCACCTGGCGCAAGATTGTCTACAAGTATGAAGACGGCTGTGAAATCGTCCTCTACGGCGAAGACCACGGAGCGGAGGACACCGCCTACATCGAGGGACCGAATGGTCGCGTCTTTCCCAACTTCAAGTGCGACATCCCGAACTGGGAAAAGAAACTAGCCGAGTACCCCGATGTCGACCCTCAGTACGAGTCCTTTGTCGATTGTATTCAGTCGCGCAATCGTTTTGCTCTCAATGAGGTGAATGGCTTCCGTTCATCGACTATTGTGAATATGGCGCTCGTCGCACTCCGCCTCGGTCGCAACCTGAAGTTTGACCCTGTGAAGCTGGAGTTCATCGGAGATAACGCTGCGAACAGATTGATCGACCAGCCTATGCGTGGCCCATGGACGATCTAGCCGCCCCAAGACAAGTTTAAATAGAAAATATCAGAAAATATGAAGAGAAAAGCAATCTTTCTCACGCTGGCCGCCAGCATGAGCACCAGCCTCCTCGCTCAGGTCCCGACCCCTGCGAATCGCACGGCAAAAACCATCGTCGCCGACTCGCTAGCAGCCCTGCCGACACAGAATCAGAAGGACTTCAACGCTGTGATGGAGGGTCTCGTCCAGACGAAGGGTGAGGGCGTCGCTCTCCTCGCCGACATGTGCAGCTCGGTGAATGTCCCCCGTGTGCACTACGCCCTCTCTGGTCTCGCGAGCTACGTGGCTCAGGAGGGGAGAGAAGAGGCTCGTGTCATCTTTGTGAACAGCCTCTTTGATGAGATTCAACAGGCGAGCGATGTAGAAGTGAAGAAGTTCTACCTCCGCCTCCTCGCTGTATGTGCCCGCGATGAGATGGTCGACAAGATCGCCCCTCTCATGAGCGACGAGCAGCTCCGCGAGACAGCGGCAGACACCCTCATCGAGGTGAATACCGTGAAAGCAGATCAGGCACTACTCGGGCAGCTCGCGCTGTGCGACAAGGAACTCGCCGCTCACATCATCGGGCAGGCGCAGATCATAGGGCAAGAAGCGGCACTCCTCACTTGGTACAAGGATGCCGACGAAGATACAAAGAAAACCATCCTTTACGCCCTCGCGCGGACGGGCACTCAAGCCTCAATTGATCTACTCCTAGCCGAAGCAAGAGCAGCAAAGTACAGCTCGGATAAGCTCGCGGCCGTCGACCGACTCTGTATGCTGCTGACCCGACTCGCTCGCACCGATGCAGCCTTGACGATGAAGACCGCCAAGCAGCTCCTAGATGAGAGCAAAGCGGCCATGGAGGTGCAGACCATGGTCTCGGCGGTCGAGGTCATGATGCTGGCAGATTTCACCGCAGCGAGGTCCCTCATCATCCAGCTCGCGCTGGATGAGAATCTGCTGCTGCGCAGCGGCGTGCTCAACCTCCTCACAGGCTGTCCCGATAGAAGCATCTTCATCGACATCGCGAAGGCCCTGGCTACAGCCAGTGATGCGGCGAAGATCTCTGCCATCAGCTACCTCGGCGATCACTACATCAAGGAAACAGCCGAGCTGGTCGAGCCATACATAGACAGCGATCAGCCCGATCTCGCGAAGGCAGCCATCCTCGCCTCGGTCAAGCTGCAGGCAGGAGAAGACATCATCGCGGAAATATGCGCCGAGATGATAGAAAGCAAGGATCAGGACATCATCGACACCGCCAGCAAGGCTCTCTCCTACGTGAAATACAAGAAGGAAGAGGCGAAGGCCTACGCCGACGCACTCAGCAAGGTGGTGGCGCAGGGCCGTCCCTACGCACAGATGAAAGCAATCGAGCTGCTCGCCGCCCGCGCGGCGAAGTCAAGCTTTGACACCGTGGCCGCACAGCTGAATAGCCCTGATGCTGCTGTCGCGCAGAGTGCTTATAACGCGCTCGCGGCCATCGTCAGCGCCCAGCAAGCAGATCAGATTCTAGCCCTGCTCAAGCAGGCCAAGCCCGAGCAGATCGAGGCATTGCAGCATGCGCTCTACGCCTCCCTTTCTGCTATCCCTGTCGATCAGCGAGCAGCAGCCATCGCCCCCTTGCTCTCGAGCATGGGCGAGAACCAAGCACTCGTTTACAACGTCCTCACACGCCTAGGCGATGTGAAGACCTTCCAGACCATTGCCGCCGCCTTCAATGCGGCATCCCCCGCGCAGAAAGCTCAGATCCTCCAAGCCATGACCGTTTGGCAAGGCTCACCCGTCTATTCCTCTCTCACGGACACCATCAATGCCAGTGCAGCAGAAGACAAGGAGGGGCTGTGGAACGCCTACATGACCCATGTCGAGACCCAGAGCATGACAGGGGAGAACAAGCGACTCTTTGCCTCCAATGTACTAGCACACTCACCTGACACCGCACAGAAAATACGCGCTATCAAGGTGATCGGCAGCTCAGGCTCCTATCTCGGTATGCTCGCTGCGGCACCCTATATGAATAGTAGCGATGCCGCTCTGAAAGAAGCGGCCTGCCAAGCCGTCATGAAGATCGCGCTGAACAACAAGAGCTACACGGGGCCGCAGGTCATCTCCATCCTTGAAAAGTGCAGCGCGACGCTCAAGAATCCTGACGCGCGCTACCAACGCGAAGCCATCGCCAAGCATCTCGCCGAGATGGCAAAAGATGGCGGCTATGTCGCTCTGTTCAACGGAAAAGACCTCAGCGGCTGGAAAGGCCTCGTCGGCAATCCTCTGTCCCGTCAGGCGATGAGCCCCGAAGAGCTTGCCAAGGCGCAGGGGCAAGCCGACAAGAAGATGAACGCTCACTGGTCGGTGAAGAATGGCAGCATGTACTTCAATGGACACGGGGACAACATCTGCACCGACAAGCAGTACGGCGACTTCGAAATGCTCATCGACTGGAAGCTCTACAAGACAGGCAAAGAGGCCGATGCAGGTATCTATCTGCGAGGCACTCCTCAGGTACAGATCTGGAACATCAGCCGCACGAATGTAGGAGCACAGGTAGGCTCAGGAGGTCTCTACAATAATCAGAGCAACCCAGCAAAACCAC
Organism: uncultured Akkermansia sp.; assembly: GCA_964371115.1. Lineage (GTDB taxonomy): Bacteria > Verrucomicrobiota > Verrucomicrobiia > Verrucomicrobiales > Akkermansiaceae > Akkermansia. The sequence goes on from CAYJLP010000173.1 coordinate 3,260, forward strand.
TCAAGGTCATGGACAATGAGCTCGGCGAGTGGAATACATTCTACATCAAGATGCAGGGGGACAAGGTCACCGTCATCATGAACGGTGAGACAGTCGTGGACAATGTCAGCCTTGAGAACTTCTGGAAGCGTGACATGCCCCTCTTTATCAAGGAGCAAATCGAGCTACAAGCCCATGGCAGCGAAGTAGAATATAGGAATGTCTACATCCGCGAGCTAGCCCCCGAGCAGACCGCCGCCACCCTCAGTGATGAGGAGAAGGCCGAAGGCTTCAAGCTACTCTTTGATGGAGTCACGACAGAGGGCTGGCAGGGCAACACGCAGGCCTACATCGCTGAGGATGGCTGCATCGTCATGTATCCTGAGAAGGGGCATGGCAATCTCTACACGGACAAGGAGTATGACAACTTTGTGCTACGCTTCGAGTTCTGGCTCACCCCAGGTGCAAACAATGGTCTCGGCATACGCACGCCCATGAACGTGGACGCAGCCTATCAGGGCATGGAGCTCCAGATCCTCGACAACGACGCTGATATCTATAAGGCACTAGAACCCTACCAGTATCATGGCTCTGTCTACGGGGTCGCCACAGCGAAGCGCGGATTTCTGAAACCCACGGGGCAATGGAACGTGCAAGAGGTCATCGCAGATGGCAACAAGATCAAGGTCACGCTCAATGGTGAGGTCATCCTCGAGACAGACATCGCCAAGGCCAGCGAAAACAACACAAAGACGCTCGACGGACAGCCCCACCCAGGGCTTCTGAACAAGAAGGGCTTCATCGCTTTCCTAGGACACGGCTCACACGTGAAGTTCAGAAATATAAGAATCAAGCCGCTTCCATGATTTTCTGTTCGATCTAGAAATTGCCTTAACGTACAATGCGCGAGATACCCCCTTGGATATCTCGCGCATTCTCTGAAATGTGATGATTCGCTCCGAGCGTTTGATTGAGAGTTAGCTTCTCAAAATTTATTTATCAATGACAGAGTGCTCCTTACGCCCACGCTCAGAGCCTTCTACTAGCTAGCATATAGCCGCCCTAGTGGAGCGACAGCGAGATATCAACATCACAGGTGACTTCAAAGGAAATGCTTCAGATGGCTTAGTAGAAATATCAGGTGATTTTATTGGCAACTATGCCTCAGGTACAGGATAGCATCGACGGCTCTAGCACTGAGCTAGCCGACGATCTATTCTTGCGCAACTGCCAGATTTTCAATATCAATCTCAAAGCGAATGCAGACACGGCTACAGAGAGCTTCTCCAGAGTCGAGTTCAACAACCATGTCTCAGACCAGACAATCAACGTGTACGGCGGAGAGCTGCTGCTGGGTAATGATGGGAGAACTCGCTCTACAACACCCAGTGCCATGCTCAAGCGAGTCAATCTGACTGTCTATAATACAGCAAGGGTCGAGGCAAAGTACGCAGACTCACTAGGCATTGGAGATAACAACATCCTCGTCACAGAGCAAGGATATCTCAATATGCAAGCGGGAACGCTGCGCAATGATGTCACCGCTGATATTGACGGCATTCTTCACATTCAAGAAGGTGTCACCATTGATAGTATCCTGACGATCAAAGATAGTGCGACTGTCAGAGGTACAGCGGGGCTAGACTCACGCCTAGAGCATGTGCCCCTAGGACTGAACTCGCAGGTGAATGGACAGGCTATCGCCATGGAGCGCGGTACCATCGAATTATCAGCGACAGGCGCAATCGCTCAAACAACGATAGAAGATTATACGGTGAATTATATCAGCGTACTCGATGCCAACCTTAATATCGAAGAATCCATATTCATCAATATCGATGGGAGGAGCATCGCGATGAACTCCGTTCACAACCACGATGAAGGTATACTCTTCGTGCTGACCCCCGAGCCTAGCACGGCGACGCTGAGCCTTCTCGCTCTGACTGGTCTACTGGCTCGCCGTCGCCGTCAGCAGATCTCCTAGCCCGCCTGACTCATCAGAGCACGTCACAGCTCCCCAGCTCGCCTATTGCGCGGGTTGGGGAGCTGTATGCATTCAGAATGAAGAGTGTGCCTTTACCTGCGGCTAACGCCAAAGCATCACCGGTTCACTGAGCTGTACGATCAAGAACAAGTACAGCCTCCACAATCAGAGATTACTAACCTAAATTCTCCCCTCCTGTAACTATGAAAATCAATTTTCTTTGATTTTTAAC
>CAYJLP010000174.1:0-4356 GCA_964371115.1 uncultured Akkermansia sp.
ACCCGCCGGCGAACGATCGCCGGTGATCGCTTAAGGTCTAGACCTTAAGAATCCATTGACTTGACACGGCCTTTTGTGTGATCTTTGCTTTATTCAGCAGCTACGGGGTGCAGCAACTCCCTTTGCACTTGAAGATTCCCCGCGTCTATGCTATCTTCTGCTCTGTGAACATCGACACGTCCACCCCCCAAGCCGACCTGATGCGCCTCACCGAGGGCGCTCTCCGCCGCCGCCTCGCACGCGCCCTCCCCTTTCACAAGGAAGGCATCCGCGGCATGCTCCTCTTCTTCCTCTTCCCCGGCATGCTCTTCGGCTTCCGCGTCGGTCTGCTCATCACCGCCGCCGTCGCCGGTGCCATCGGCGCGACTCTTCTCTTTAGCTCAGAGGGTGTTGGCACCATGATTGCAAAGTCTTATCTCGTCGTCGGTGCCATCACGAGTCTAGGTGTGGCCGTCTCTGTCTTCCTCCAAGAGAAAAAGAAGGTCAACCGCATGCGCAGCTTCCTCAAGCCCGATGCCCAACTCGCGCTCAAGGCCGGCGTCGCCAAGCCCAACCACCAGCGCATGGAGGTGCACACCGATGCGACAGGCAACTACCTCGCCCACTTCGATGTCTGCGCCGAGCAGCGCGGCGTCCACGGCTTTCTCCTCGACCTCCAGACCTACGGCTGGGCGGCAAAGCTCCACACGAGCGAAAAGGATGAGGCCTGTCTTTTCTCATGGGGAGCAGGGCAAAAGCCCACACAGGCCATCTGCCTCTTCCGTCTCGACGCAGGCGTGCACCGCCTCCAGATGCGCGTGAGCGCCAAGAAGAGCAAGAAAGGCGACGCAGGCGGCCGCCCCGTGCTCTTCATCACACAAATGACGTCCTAATCGGTGTAACGCGGTGCCGCGATGAGTCCCCCCTCGACCGCCGCGCGCCGCGCGAGCAGCATACGCTCGGCGATGCTGCCCACCTTCTCCTCCAATATCAATGAGAGGTGGCTACCGCTGCGGTAGTCTGCCGCCGCGATGAAGTCCACACGGTTGCGCTCCGCCTGTAGGACGTAGCACTTGCGAAAGCTCTTGCGCGTGCTGTCCTCAGGATTGTACACCGCCACACTCGAGCCCCCCATCTGCCGCATCACGGTAAAGCAGGGCACATCAGTCGGACCATCCCCGATATAGATCATATGCTCAAAGGGGATGGGGCGCAGATCCTTGTCGAGGTGGTCATTCACATCCTCGCTGTACTTGAGCATGCCCTTGTTGATGCGAAAGAGGTACTGTGTCTTGGTCGTGTACGAGATCACGCGCTTCGGGAAATCAATGCAGCCATCGTATTCGCTGAACTCGCAAGCAAAAATCTCACGCACATAGGGGCTCACGACCGAGCCCTCGATTAGCGGCTTGATCCCGCTGGAGATAATATAGAACTCCAGCCTGATCCCCGCCGCGCGATGCTTCTCACTCAGAGCGCGCTCGGGGAATTCTTGGAAAAACTCCAGCACCCCAGGGTAGAACTCCAGCATCCCACCCAGCCCCCTGAGATCCTCATTGCTCACGCGATCGAGTCGCAGCGCATCGAGCAGCTCCTTGAGATAGCTCAGCTCACCATCCCAATCCTCCTGCTGCGCGCGTTGATTGCACTTCGCCCAGAACTGCTGGGCATCCAGCCCGTATTTGGGAAAGATACTATCCTCTTGCATACAACGCGGCGTGAGCGTGTGATCAAAGTCAAAGACGAGCGCAATCGTGTTCTGAGGGATAGACATGAGCACATAATAACACGAAATATTGTCACAATCAAGGCAACACTTGACGCGCGCGCGCGCCAGTGCTATGATGCCCCCGCGAGTCCAACGACACTCGTGGAAGAAGATTATGTCAACAGAACTCCCTACAAGGAATCGTGTCCTGAGCAGCAAGCAAAAAATTAGCATCATCGCTGCCACCTACAACGAAAAGTACACCACCGCTCTGCTGCAAAATTGCGTCAGCGAGCTGCACGAGGGCTGCCCCGAGGCCCAGATCGAGATCATCCGAGTCCCTGGAGCCTATGAAGTCCCCGTCATGGTCAAGCGCGCCATCGAGCTCGCCGAAGTCCGCCCCAGCGTCGTCATCGCGCTCGGCGTCATCCTGCGCGGCAGCACCGCCCATGCCGATCTCATCGGCAGCGCCATCACCCAGCAGCTCATGAGCATGGCCTGTGAGACCCTGACTCCCATCATCCACGAGGTGCTGCTACTCGACAACGAGGAGCAGGCCTTTGCCCGCTGCGTCGCCGCCAGCCTGAATCGCGGACGCGAGGCTGGTATGGCCGCCATCTCCATGCTCGAGCTCGTCGATACCACATCGACCAAGATCGCCGCCCCTCCCAAGGGCAACCCCTTTGGCGCGCCTCAGGCCTGATCCATCCCCTTGCACGATCTCACTAGCAATCCTCACATGATACAACGTACCAAGATACGCCAGAGCGCGCTGCTGCTCATCTACGCCACCCTCCAATCTGGCGAGACCTCCATCTCCCGCGAGCTCTTCTGGAGCATCGCGCAGGAAAAGCAGCGCGGGCACTTCATCCACGCGCTCGCAAAGTCCATCCTCCACGTTGCCCGCAGCTCCACGAGCAGCTTTGACAAGCTCAGCGAAGGCGTCGATCGCATCATGCGCGCGCTCGAGGGCGACATGGTCAGCCTCCGCGTCCGCGAGGCACTCGAGCGCTACTACACCGCATCACAAAAGCTCGAAAGCCTCCTCGCCGCTCTCACGCTCAAGCACACGGACAAGCGCGTTGACGACGACGAAGCCCTCTATAGCGACTGTCTCGTACTCATCCAGCAAGGCGGCATCTGCCAAGCCTTCCGCGCCGACTACAGCCAAGCCGCCCTCGACTACCCCTCCTACGCGCGCGAGTTCGCCCGCATGGACAGCGTCCTCACACGCCGCGAGCGCGTCGAGAGCAACGTCGCTAGCCTGAAAAAACTCAAGGAGCTCCCCGCCGAAGGCGAGTTCAAGGGTCTCGTCCAGTCCTACAACGAGCTCGAGGCTCTGCGCCCCGAGGTAGAAGCCCTCGCCCTGCCCGCCCTCGACCACCGCGAGCAATGGGACGCGATCATCGCACCTCGCCTCAAGCACTACTCGATGGACCGCCTCGACATCCTCGACCTGAGCATCCTCTACCTCTCCCTCCACGAGCTCATCAACAACGAACTCCCCCTGCCCATCGTCATCTCGGAGGCCACCGCGCTCGCCGACACCTACTCGGGCTCGAAGAGCGCGCCCTTCATCCACGGTATCCTCGCCGCTGCGCAAACACCACTGCCTGAGCCCGAACCCGTGGTAGAAGAAGCTCGCGAGGAGGAAATCGATCAGGAAGAACAGGACATGCAAGACGATTGCGACGAACAAGATCTGCAAGACCTCCGCGCGATGCAAGAAGGTGTAGCAGAACAGACAGAAGCCGTCGTAGAAGAAGCAAACGAAGACGACTCCACCCCCACGACTACTCCGACACATGGCTAATATCTTCAGACGCCTCATCGACAAATTCCTCGACGAACCCGAGATCGACTGGGACGAGCTCGAAGCCGACCTCATCTCCGCCGACATCGGCGCGAAGCGCGTCATCCCCCTCGTCGAGGAGCTGCGCGAGCGCAACGAACAGGACGCGCGCGATATTGCGAATTTCATCAAAGCGCAGCTGCGCACCGCCTTCCCCGCGCCTCTTCCCAGCCTCCCTGAGCCTCAAGACGGCAAGCCCGTCGTGCTCATGATGGTCGGGGTGAACGGCACAGGCAAGACCACCACCAGTGCGAAGCTCGCCCACAAGCTCCAACGCGAGGGCAAGGCCGTGCTGCTCGCCGCCGCCGACACCTTCCGCGCGGCAGCCGTCGAGCAGCTCGCCAGCTGGGCTGCGCGCCTGAACGTCCCCATCTACAAAGGACGCGACAACCAAGACCCCGCCTCCGTCTGCTACGAAGCCCATGCCAAAGCCCTCAACGAAGGCTTTGACTACCTCATCTGCGACACAGCCGGACGCCTGCATACGAAGCACAACCTCATGGAAGAACTCTCCAAGATCCGCCGCAGCATCGCCAAGCAAGACGAGCAGGCACCCCACGCCTGCTACATCGTCGTCGATGCCACGACAGGGGGCAATGCCCTCATGCAGGCAAAGGAATTCCACAAAGCCACGCCGCTGGACGCCGTCGTCATCACAAAGATGGACGGCTCGGGCAAGGGAGGCGTCGCCGTCGCCCTGCGCGACGAGCTCGACATCTCCCCCCTCTACCTCGGCACGGGAGAGGGTGCACTCGACCTGCGCCTCTTTGACGTGAACGAATACGTCGACACCATCCTTTAAGCCCATAGCCATCCC
>CAYJLP010000174.1:4366-5425 GCA_964371115.1 uncultured Akkermansia sp.
TTAATCCATACACTCCCCCATGAGCGACAGCACCCCCCTACCCTCCTCCTCCCTCACGGAGAAACCCTGCCTCCTCGGCTACACCCACGAGCAGCTCACCGAGCTCATGCTCGAGCTCGGGCAGAGCAAATTCCGCGCCACCCAGCTCATGGAATGGATATGGAAAAAGCGCGCCACGCGCTTTGACCAGATGAGCAACCTCGCGCCCGCCCTGCGCGAGCAGCTCGACGCGCACTACAGCCTGCGCGCCGCCGAGCTCGTCGAGATCTCGGAGAGCACAGGCGGCTCACAGACCAAGAAAATGCTCACCCGCATGGCGGATGACCAGCTCGTCGAGTCCGTCATCATCCCTGCGGCCGAGGGCAAGGGAGGCAAGCGCAGCGAGCGCATCACCCTCTGCGTCTCCTCGCAGGTGGGATGCGCCTTTGGCTGCAAATTCTGCGCCTCGGGACTACTCGGACTCACGCGCGACCTCACGGCAGCGGAGATACTCGGGCAAATCATCTTGGCGGAAGAAGTCGCGCAGAAACGCGTCGACAATCTCGTCTTTATGGGCATGGGCGAGCCATTGGCGAACATGAAGCATCTGGAGCGCGCCTTAGAGCTCATCATGGACCATCGTGCACTGCACATCGGGGCGCGCCACATTACGATATCCACCTCAGGGCATGTCGCGGGGCTGGAGCGACTCGCGGCATTGGGCAAGCCCATACGCCTCGCCGTCTCGCTGCATGGGGCGACGGATGAGGTACGCTCGCAAGTCATGCCGGTGAATCGCAAATGGCCTCTGGAAAAACTACTGCCGGCACTCCAAGCATGGACGCAGAGCAACAAGCACATGATCACGCTGGAATACATCCTGATTGATCGGGTGAACGCGAGTATGAACGACGCGCGGGAGCTGGTGAAAATCGCGCGCAGCCTGCATGCGAAGGTGAATCTCATTCCTTATAACACGGTGGAGGGACTGCCGTGGCAGCGTCCGAGTGAGGCGCATTGCAAGAATTTTTGCCGTGAGCTACTCAACGCGCATATTCCGGTGACCATGCGCTATGAGAA
>CAYJLP010000175.1:0-326 GCA_964371115.1 uncultured Akkermansia sp.
CGTAGTTCAATGGATAGAACGACCCTCTCCTAAAGGGTAAATGCAGGTTCGATTCCTGCCGGGGCTAGACAATATGCAAGTAGTCCCTTTTTAGTTAAATATTATTGAATTACCCTCTTATGATGCGTAGCTTAGTATCATCCCTAAGTCTAGTCTTGCTCTTGCTGAGTGCCCTCTCTTCACAAACTCACGCGAAGATGGAAAAAGAATTTGCCGCTCTCGAAGAGGCGCGCACCCTGCTGACCGCCGTCCAAGATGAGAAGTCAGCCAAAGCCGCCGCCGATGATATCACCAAGATCTTTGACCGCATCCCCCCTGCGTACGAC
>CAYJLP010000175.1:336-5413 GCA_964371115.1 uncultured Akkermansia sp.
TATCAACCGCATGATGGTGCTGCTCTCCAAGGAGCCCTACTTTGAGAGCTCTGGCTTGCAGGCATGCTGGGCGCTCATCGTCCACCCCGAAGCACGGCAATTCGCCGCGCGTCAGAAAAAACGCCGTCGATGAACACCCCCATCTCCGTGCTCCTCGCTATGTGCGTCTCATCGCACCTAGCCGCTGATCTGACCCTAGATCCCGAGCTCTACCAAGACGCCCTACGCCAAGTACAGGGCGGTGAGAGTCTCATCGTCGCAAAACGCGCCCCTGAGCAGCTCGCACGACTCTGGGAGGAGGCCATGATGCCCGCGAGAGATGCTACCGCCTCCCCCGCGAGCAAAGAGGAGGCGCGCCTCGCACGTCAGCTGCGCTTGACCTTTCTTTTTAAAGAATTGAACCCCGCATTAAGCTTCAGCTCGATGCAAGAACTAATCCGTCTCCATGAGCGCGCCCTGAGCGGCGATCTCTCCGCTCAGGCGACGATCATCCAGTCCCTCTGCCAAGGCATGGACACCCAGCAGCGCCGCTGGCCCCAAAGCCAAGCGTGCGCTGAGCGTTGGCTGCGCTACTCCGCAGCCTTGAAGTAGAGCTTAAGCGCGAGCTCTGATAGAAAAATACTTATGAACAAAGTTTTTATTGAAAAACAACTCAATTATCGCTTTGCTGACGAGCAGTGGCTGCTCCAAGCACTGACCCATCCCAGCATCGACCACCAGACGAAGACGAACCGCCAATACGAGCGACTCGAGTTCCTCGGCGACGCGCTGCTCGAGCTCGTCGTCAGCCGCGAGCTCTTCACCCTCTTCCCCAAGGCGAACGAGGGCGAGCTCACGCAGCTGCGCGCATCCCTCGTCAGCCGCGAGCACCTCGCCAGCCTCGCCGACAAGCTCGGCTGGGGCGAGCAGCTCACCATGTCACCCCATCTCAAAGATGCAGGGGGGGCAAAGACACGCTCCATCCTCGCCAATACCTTTGAGACCGTCCTCGGGGCCGTGCTCATGGACTCCAGTTACCAAGTAGCGCGCCGCGTCTCGCTGCACCTGCTCAAAGACAGCCTCACACAGACGAGCAAACGCGGCCTCGTCCTCAACCCCAAAGTCGAGCTCCTCGAGCTGCTCCAATCCATGAGCCCTGAGCTCGTGCAATACGAAGAAAGCGCGCTGGGCGAGCTGGGCACAGGTCCCTTCCGCTCACGCGTCAGCTGGGGCGCGCGCCTCATGGGCGAGGGCGAGGGGCATAGCAAAAAAGCCGCGCAGAATGCCGCCGCCGCCGATGCGCTCACCAAAAAGCTCTGGAAGACGCCCAAACAGGGAGAATAACATCTTGTCTAGCTGCGGGGTTAGACCTATGCTTCATGGCGAAAGGCAATGCAGCCTTTCGCCATTTCTATCAGCATATGATTCACCCCACCTACACCACCTTCCGCACGGAGGAGCACACGGGCGTGCTTACTGTCACCTTTGACCATCCCCCTGTCAATATCCAAGACAACGCCATGCTCGACGACCTCAGCTCGCTCATCACCGAGCTGCAAGGCAACAGCGAGATCAAAGTCGTCGTCTTCCAATCCGCTAACCCCGACATCTTTGTCGCCCATGCGGATGTGAACTTCCTCAAAGACATGTCCACCACCGCCGTCGCTCGCGAGGATGTCGAGCTGCTCTACCTCCAAAAAGTCCTCCAGCACATCAGCGAGCTGCCCCAGGCCACCATTGCCAAGATCGAGGGCTACGCACGCGGCGGCGGCCATGAGTTCGCCCTGGCCTGCGACATGCGCTTTGCCGCGCGCGGCAAAGCCATCTTCATGCAGATGGAAGTCGGCATGGGTATTCTCCCCTGCGGCGGTGGTGCCTCACGCATGGCACGCCAGACGGGACTCGGCCGCGCGCTGGAGATCATCCTCGGAGCGCGCGACTTTGGCGCAGATGAGGCCGAGCTCTACGGCACGATCAACAAGGCTCTCGAGCCTGAGGAAATCGGCGAATACGTCTCCGCCCTCGCCCACCGCATCGCGCAGTTCCCCTCCGCCTCCATCACCGCGTGCAAGCGCGCCGTCTACGCCTCCATCGACCTCGATATCCGCTCCGCACTCCACGAGGAGGCCTACCAACTCTACCAAGCCACGAGCCAGACACCCGCTATCAAGCGCTTCACCGTCGCGGATGAGACGGGCTTCCAATTCGATCTTGAGAATCAGCGTACCTTCGAAGCGGCTCTCATTGATCTGCAAAAAATCCAGTAAGCAATCACTGGTACTTCCGACAACATACGAAAAAGCCGCCCTTCGCAAAGAGCGGCTTTTTCTTTTTTATGGGGAAATGTGTCAGGCAACTTAGTTGTTGACGCGGCCAAGATAGCTACCATCTTCTGTCTTCACAGAGATGCGCTGACCAGCCGTGATGAAGAGAGGCACCTGCACGACGAGACCCGTGGACATGGTGGCACTCTTGTAGACATTGTTCGCGCTGTTACCCTTGACACCTTCGGGAGCCTCGGTGACTTCCATCGTGATGGCGGCGGGCAGCTCGATGGAGCAGACCGTCTCATCGGTGAAGAGCACGATGTAGTTGGCACCCTCGATGAGGTATTCCTTCACAGGCTCGATGATATCCTCGGAGACACAGACGTCTTCGTAGGTCTCATTGTCCATGAAGTGGTAGCCCATGCCGTCCACGTAGGAGAACTCCATCTCATTGCGCGTGAGCATCACACCCTCGAGGAAGTCGTTGGAAGTCATGCGAAGGTTGTAATCCTTCTTGGTCGCGATGCTGCGGATGGTCATCTGGACATAAGAAGCCATACGGGGAGGAGTCTTGAGCTGTGTTTCACGGACGACGCATACGTCGCCATTGTGGCTGACAGCATGACCCTTGCGGAGTTGAATAACGGGGACTTTTGCCATAACTCGCGCGAGCGTAGCAGAGCCCCGCGCTAGAGTCAAGCTTTTTGTGGATAGATTGGATAATTCAGCGAGGCAAGAGCATGGTGCTACTCAGAGTGAATCAGTTGATAGTATTGCTAATTCTTTTTGTCCCACTCCGCTTCGTCTTGTCTAGACTCCATTCCAAATCGGTCTCACCAACATGTATACCTTGTGCATCAAATACTTCGTAGTGTTCGTAATTATCCTTATGAAAAAAATCGTAGTACCAATAGCAATTTGTCTCTTTATGCAGATAGTTAGTTTGCTGCTCCCATCGATAGCTTGTTTTACTAAACTTTTCGGGACTACCACGGAAAAAAATCGCGATCCCCCTCAAACTGCTTGAGGGATCCTTGAAAAATTAGTTCTGGGAAATTGTAGATTTCGAAAATGAGCGACACTGCCAGCAAAATCCGAAGCTGCTAATTTTGCAAGATCCCCTCTAGGAATTATTATAAACCAGGAGGAATTTGATAGAAATACACAGGTGGTCTCTTGCTAGAAAGCCCCTCGCTGTGCAGGATGAGATCGCCTGTATCTGGATCAATGGCGAGTACGCCGATGCCGCGACAGGTGAGATCGGGCGCAAACTCGCGCCATTTCCAGAGTCCCCAATTGCTGCGGAAATGCAGAAACATCTTCTCATTATCATAGTCTGCAAGCGTGGTCGAGGCGCGTTTTAGATCGAAAAAATCGCCCACATCGCTGTAGTTATAACAGCGCTGGAGCTTGTAGCTGCGCCTCGCGGAAAGCGCGCAGCCGAGGATGCGCTCACGCTTCGTTGGTCGTGCCGCGTAGCTGAGCGCACGATGGATCACATCACCGTACTGCGTGAGGAATTGCTTCATCTCATTCATCGACGTGCCAACTCAGGAAAAATCTTCTTGCGCGTGCCAAAGAACCGGTGACTGAGGAGGATTGATGTGATGGTCAGCGAGATAATGAAGCTCACCCAAGCCCCCGCAGGTCCCATCGCGGGGACGATCCAGTCCGTGCGTACGAGCGCGTAGCTCAGGGGGAAGCCGATGAGCCAGTAGCTGCCCAGATTCACCCAGGTGATGATGGTCGTATCGTGACAGCCGCGCAGCAGCCCCGCCATGAGCGCCTGGATAGCATCGGGAATCTGGTAGAGCGCGCAGAGGATGACGAGCATCTGCGCGAGATTGATAATATCCTGCGAGTCGGTGAAAAGACCAAGCACAGGGTAACGCACGAGGAAAATCACAGTCATCGAGATGAGCACCCCTGTCATCGCGGTGATGAACAGCGTGCTAAAGTGCGACTGGAAGCCCGCGACATTCTTACACCCTATATGAAAGCTCGCGCGTATCGAGCCCGCGATGCCAAAGGAGAGCGGCATCATGAAGAGCACGCCTGAGATATTGAGCGCGACCTGCTGCGCGGAGACCGCGAGCGTGCCCAGAGGAGCGATGATAAGCGTGACGACGCAGAAGAACGAGACCTCACAGAGTGTCGCGACCCCCATGGGGAAGCCCAGCTTCAGAATGCGCTTGATCTGCGCGCCATCGGGAGCTCTCCAGTGCAGCATCGTGTGCGCATTGAGTCGATGCTGACGCACGCGCAGCATGATGGTGAGCATACCCAGCATCATGAACCAATTGAGCAGTGCCGTCGCGAGACCACAGCCCGCCCCCCCGAGCGCGGGGATGGGTCCCCAGCCAAAGACAAACAAGAGATTGAGCGGGTAGTTGAGCATCATCCCACAGATAGCGACAGCCATGGCGGGGCGCGTCTGCGCGTAGCCTTCAAAATTCCCCTGAATCACGCGCATCATCATCGCCGCCGGCACGCCGAGAATCATGAAGAAGACATAATTCTGCGCAATGACGGCACTCTGCGCATCCTTCGCTATGCTGGCAAAGACATGACTCGCTCCATAGAGGGCAGCGGCGGCGATGAGCATGAGCCCGAGGGCGAGCCACTTCGCGTTGTTGAGCAGATGCCCGATGCGCTGTTCCTTGCGCTCGCCGCGCATGCGCGCGATCATGGGCGCGACGATGGCGACGATATGCCCCAGCGCGATGAGGATGGGCCAGCAGATAGCCGTACCCATGGCGACCCCTGCTAGATCGATTTCCCCTGCTCGTCCCGCGACGAGGGTGTCGATGAGACTCATGCAGGTCTGGATG
>CAYJLP010000176.1:0-5364 GCA_964371115.1 uncultured Akkermansia sp.
GAATGTTGGGGGCGGTGATGTTGATGAAGCGGTCGAGGAACTCCCACATCTGCGTCGAGCGCAGTGTGACACGTGCGCCGAGGACTTCGCCCTCACGCAGCTTGAAGTTAGCGACACTCTTGCGGGCGTAGGTCATAGCTGGCTTCTGGCCAGTGATCTTGCCGATTTCGGCGACAGCGTCCTCGACGGCTTGCTTGCGGTCGGGGTGCTTGCCCATACATGTGGTAACCACGATCTTCTCAAGACGAGGGATCTGGTGCACATTCTTGTACTGATGTTTCTCCTGGAGAGCAGGTACAACCTTCTCCTGGTAGAACTTTAGCATGCTTGGTTGATTCATATTTCTTATTAGCGGGTCAGCTCGTTAAGTTTTATGGGTTGATGGCTTAAGCGCGGGACAGCTCACTTTTCAGTGATTAGTCCACTTTCTTCACATTGGAAATGTGGATAGGTGCGTCAAGTTCCTTAATGCCGCCATCGGGATCGGATTCCGTTGGCTTGACTGCCTTCTTGATGGTGCGTGCACCTTCGACGAGGACTGTCTGCTTTTTAGCATTGATGGAGAGGACTACACCACGCTTGCCCTTGCTCTTTCCAGTGATAACTTCGACAGTATCACCTTTTTTCACGTGGGTCTTCATCTTTTTTTTGATGTGTGGTTTGTTGCCTATCTAGCAGATTACCAGACAGGGCGCGAAAGATTACATTTTTCTCCGCGAAAAGTCAAGCAAAATGCTATTCTTTATCCGAAATTTCTACTTTTTTGTAGCTAAATGTTGACAGAAAAGCTACAAAAGAGGCTTGATTTTTGGGCAATATCACGGTAGGCTAGAGTCATGAAAATCACTGCATTGTTTGCCTGCGCCTTAGTGAGCGGTCTCGTACTGAGCTCATGCAAGTCTTCCTTAAAGAACTTCACCCCGCCGCACCTCGTGGCAGATCATCCCAATGACGCGCCAGGCGTCGGTGCGTCGCGCAAGATGGAGCGCGATAAGCGTGAGAAGACAGGACGCTTCAAAATCGGTGAGGAACTCCCCGTCGCAGGCGGCAAGGCGATGCTCTTTATGAGCAACCCCGACTACGACGCAAACAAAAACCCTGTAGGCAAGATGGTCGAGGCGACGAGCGCGAAGGTGATCTTCTGCGAAGGTCTCTACTACTTTGTCGAGACGAACAACGAGGACCGCGGCTACATCCGCGAGACTGACCTCTCATCCGCCAGTCTCGACTCTACACTGCCCACCCCCACAGCTGGTGGGGGTAGCTCCGCGCCTACCAGCTATCCCAGTGGTGGCGGCATCGGTGCGCCCACCGCCTATCCCGCTGGCGATCTCCCTCCTCTGCCTGCTGTGGGCACGGGAGATATCTTCCCTGGCGATCCCCTCTTTGGCGGTGATCCTGGTAGCACTGCCACGACGAGCACGGGTCGTGCGGTGAATATCAAGACACGTGAGACAGGGCGCAGCAAGGACTTTGAAAAGATGAAAGCCTCGCTGGAGAAGCGCAGCGGTGCTGCGAGTGCGGCACCCGCTACTCCCAAGCCATCCATGCCGAAGCCCGCGAGCTCGGATGGTATCCCTGATCTCCCCGAGCCCAGTGCATCCGCTGGAAACTGATGGAGACGCCGCCCCCCGAGACACCCGAGCCCTCCTTGGACGCCGACAGCGCGCTCGAGCTCTTCTTGATCTATCAGACAGCCGAGCGCGGTGCGAGTCGTCACTATCGCCTCTCGCTCCACCAGAATCTCAACCAGCTCATCCAATGGTGTGAGCTGGGGGGGCTTGATCTGCTCACCCTCTCCGAGCTACATCTCCACGAGTATCTGCTCTATCTAAAGGAGCAGAGGCAGCTACTCGCCTCCAGTCGACGCGTGGTCGGCGTGCAGCTGCGGCTTTTTTTCCGCTACCTCGCGCGGCGTGGTCATATCAAGCATAATCCCGCCCTACTGCTGCGCAGCGCGACACGAGAGAGAATGCTGCCCAAGAATCTCCCTGCGGAGCATGTAGCCCAGCTACTGGAGGGTACGGATAGCAAAGAACTGCCCTACGGCGCGCGCGACCGCGCCATTATGGAGCTGCTCTACGGCAGCGGCTTGCGCGTCAGCGAGCTACTGGGGCTGCGCGGTAGCCATATCGACTGGGACGAGCGATTCCTCCGCATCCAAGGCAAGGGGGGCAAGACACGCTTCGTCCCGCTGGGTATGCGCGCGGCGCAGGCACTACGACAATACCTGCGTCTGGGACGCCCTCTGCTGCTCCGACCTCCGAAGCGCGCGGGGGATCTCATCTTTCTCTCGAATCGCGGGCAGCAGCTCACGCGCGAGCGCATCCGACAGATTCTCATCAAGCGCGCACAGGAGGCAGGGCTCGACGCGCATCTCTTTCCCCACCTGCTGCGTCACTGCTTTGCCACGCACCTGCTGGAGAACGGCGCGGATCTGCGCGTGATCCAAGACCTGCTGGGACATGCCGACCTCGGCACGACCGAGATCTATACGCATGTCGAGCAGCGCCGCCTCAAGGAGGTGCACCAGCGATGCCACCCGAGAGGGAGACGCGCCCCCGCCGCTGAGGAGCGTGACGAACCTGAGCTTAAATCTAACAATTATTGACACTTCCCCCCCACTATCCTCTATAATAAGTCTGATTATGGCTCCCCCCCCCCGCTCCAGCGCACTCGATATCCTACGCGGTCTCAGCATCGCGGGCATGATCCTCGTCAACAACCCCGGCACATGGAATGTCGCCTTTCCCGCGCTGCGACATGAGCCCTGGGTAGGCTGCACGGTGGCGGATCTCGTCTTTCCCTTCTTTGTCTTCATCGTCGGGGCGTCCATGGCCTTTTCCTTTTCCAAGGTACAATCGCCATTCGCCCCCGCCCTGTGGTGGAAGATTGTCTCGCGTACAGTACTGCTCTTCATGGTTGGTGTCTTGCTTAATGCCTTCCCCTTCTACCCCATCACCCCAAATCCCGATCTCAGTTTTTGGGAAAATCTCACAGCGCACTACGAGCATCTACGTATCCTAGGCGTCTTCCAACGCATCGCGCTGAGCTACCTCCTCGGCGCCATACTCGTGCTCCTACTACGCAACAGCAAGCTCATCTTGCTCGCCCTCGTGGCATTGATGGGGCTACACTGGTACCTCCTTGTTGATCTGGGAGATGCCACTGCCGCCGCCCACCACGGAGCAGAGGGAGTCTTCTCTCTCTGGGGTCAGGGAGCAGGGGCGCTGGATGAGGCGATCGTGGGCATCAAGCATGTGTACCGAGGCTACGGAGTTCCTTTTGATCCCGAGGGCATCTTGGGCACGCTCACGGGAGCGGCCACGGTACTGCTGGGTTATCTCGCAGGCGGCATCGTACGGCAGGCCGCAGGCAATCCCGCACAGGCGGTGGCAAGGCTCTATAGCATGGGCTTGCTCTGCCTGCTCGCCGCCTACCTGCTCTCTGATTACTTGCCCGTGGTAAAGGCGCTATGGACAGGGTCTTATGTACTGGAAGCGGGGGGGTGGAGCATGATCGTGCTCGCGCTGCTGATGTACCTCGCGGATATAGGGGGCAGGGGCTGGTGCTTTGCCCCGCTGAAGGTCCTCGGTTTCAACCCTCTCGTCGCCTACATCCTCGCCGATCTGCTAGCGAAGTCGGCAGATACGCTGATCAAGTGGACTGAGGCAGGCAAAGAATGGAATCTCCACCAGTGGTACTATCACGAGGTCTGCGTCTCTACCGTGGGCGCGAGTGACGCCTACTCGTCGCTGCTCTACGCGGGAAGCTTTGTGCTGGTGATCTTTATACCCTGCTGGCTGCTCTACTGGAGACGCATTGCGATCAAGCTGTGAGTTTTTTGAATTTATTGAAGGAGCTTGTCGCACATGTCCAACGTCTGCCGACATCTCCCCTACCCTACACGCATTCAGGCATGCAGCGGGGGTGCTGCATGCCTGTGAAAGGTAATCTATCTGAGACGCTTTATTGCTGGGCAACACGCAGAGCCTGCGCATCTTCGTCACTCAGCTCGATGTACTGCCAAGGCAGGCCGTACTTGTTGAGTGCGTCCATGAAGGGATCAGGATCGTTCTGCTCCATGTTGTAGACACCCTTGCCCGACCAAGTACCCTCCAGCATCAGGCGACCGCCGATGGCAGCGGGGACTCCCGTGGTGTAGGAGATGGCCTGTGAGCCAACCTCGTCGAAGCAGGCCTCGTGGTCACAGATATTGTAGACGTAGATCGCCTTGTTCTTGCCATCCTTCTTGCCCTGGATCACGCAACCGATGCAGGTGCGCCCCTTGGTGGACTTGCCCAGATCGCCAGGATCGGGGAGCACGGCCTTGAGGAATTGAAGAGGAATGATCTCGACGCCCTGATAGACGACGGGATCAATGCGCGTCATACCCACATTCTGGAGAACCGTGAGGTGGTTGATGTAATTGGGTGAGAAACTCATCCAGAACTGCGCGCGCTTGATCGTGGGGATATGCTTCACCAGCGACTCCAGCTCCTCGTGGTACATACGATAGATCTCGTAGGTGCCTACCTCCTGAGGGCAGGTGAAGGGCTGATGCAGGCTCATCGCGTCTGTCTCGACGAAAGCGCCATCCTCCCAGTGGCGGCAGGGAGCCGTCACCTCGCGGATATTGATCTCAGGGTTGAAATTCGTCGCAAAAGCCTTGCCATGGTTGCCGCCATTCACATCAATGATGTCGAGATATTCAATCTCGTCGAAGTGATGCTTGAGCGCCCATGCGGTATAGACATTCGTCACGCCGGGATCGAAGCCAGAGCCGAGCAGCGCAAAGAGGCCTGCCTGCTGGAACTTCTCCTGATACGCCCACTGCCAGCTGTACTCGAACTTCGCCACATCCTTGGGCTCGTAATTCGCCGTGTCGAGATAATCCACACCAGCGGCGAGACAGGCATCCATGATGGGGAGATCCTGATAGGGAAGCGCTACATTGAGCACGAGATCAGGCTGCACCTGCTGGATGAGAGCCGTCGTTGCGGCGACATCATCGGCATCAATCGCATGCGTCGTAATCTCGACACCACTGCGCGCCTTCACATCGGCAGCAATGATGTCGCACTTGCTCACCGTGCGGGATGCGAGGTGAATACTTTGATAAACGTCAGCCATTTGGGCGCACTTATGCGCGACCACGTGTCCGACACCGCCAGCTCCAATGATAAGGACTCTTTTCATCGTAGGCTTAGATTGCCTGAATAAGGGGCGGCAGTCAATCAAAATGAACGGATCGGTGCATTTTCTCGCGAACGCACCACCCACCCGCAACGCCTCCAGCGGAGTCCAGAACATTTTGCACTGCAAAATGAGACGACGAAAGGGCAGGATACCTCCTGCCCGTCC
>CAYJLP010000177.1:0-5345 GCA_964371115.1 uncultured Akkermansia sp.
GGGCATTGTAGGTGGGAAACAGGGGTATCCGAGTGGGAAGCGTTCCCATTGACAATGTGGGAATGGCTGGGAAGCCGAGAGCAGAAAATTCTTTAGCATATTTGCTCGTTTGACTTTAGCTAACATGCTGCCTATTAAAGAGATTGCGCTTATGTGTGTAAGTCATTAAGAGATAATTTTAGTGGGAAATGAAAAAAATAATTTGCGCGGGAACGGCACTTGGCGAAGCCGGGGCACGATAAGCTGTTGACTCCAAATAGATTCCTTAGAGTTCTGTCCTGTCGTGCTTGGGTTTTCGAGCGCATGATTGTGTGGTGCGTGCGGCTTTTGGCTCATGTTTTGCTCTTGTGGAGAGTGTTCAGCACATGTTTTTGTGTTAGTGGCGGTGGATATGTCATGTCCTTCTGGTTCTCTGTGTTTGCCTGCGTGAGTGGTGTCATACAATATATGCGTAGTGTGCATGTTATGTGTGATAAAAATTACTAAATGAAACTATTACATCTTGACTTCCTAACAAAATAATTTTATATTCTTCCTGTCTTTCACTCTTCTTTGGTCAGTCATGAAAACACATACACCTACCCAAATTTTGTATGCTCTTGTAACAAGTGCATTCTCATTTAATAGTAGTGCTTTAGCACAGATATCCACAGCCACTCTATCTGATTGGGAGCAGGGTCTCTCGATTGATGCAACGCACTTGCGCACATGGGATACAGATAGAGGGTCCTATAGGCATGATCATAGTCCTATGCCGACGGATTTTTCCATTATTTACCGTGATGGCGAGACGGTAGTCCCAACCTCCTCTTTCGAGAATCTCTACGTCTCTTCCAGTGGTTATTTGTATGACAGTCCGACATCGACGACTCCCCTCCAAGATGAGCAGGGAAACGACCGCATCATTGGCTATGACATTAAGCTCAATAGTGACTATACTTATTCATATTACGATGAAATTATTACAGTAAAGTCAGGAACAACAATGATCGCACAACGATTTGCGCAGATAGGTACGTACAAACGTGATACGATAGGGGTAGCAGACTACGCAGAATACCGAGACGCGGATGGCAATAGCTCGATGCATCTTAACGTAGGAGATTCAAACAATTTCTACTTATATGGAGGTAAGGGCAATAGCAGCTTTGGTTCCACTACCGATGCGACGAAGACCAGCAATATCACTCTAACAGGTGTCGCACAGGGATACAGCACGCCTGAAATCTATGATGTTGTGGGCGGCAATCGTGCGTTCTATTCGAGTGGAGAAGCCATCCCTGAAACTAGAGTAGCCAACTTCTACGGCACCAGTACTGTCGTGGTAAAAGAGGATGTGTCAGCAATTGGAATCATTGGTGGCAATGCGCTCACAAATGCAGAACAAGATAGAGCCTACAGTGATTTCGAAGCTCATTTCCACGGTGAGAGCCGTATTTCTATGCAGGATAGCACATCTGCGAGCCTCGTGGTAGGGGGAAACTTGATAGGCATCATGGAGAGTAGTGCAAAGGGCACGAGTGACTTCCTAGGGGATAGCACCATTGTCCTGCGTGACAATGCAACAGCAGGACGCATCATAGGGGGCAATGCAGGCAACCAGAATGGCTCATCCTTCTACGGCAACAGCAAGATAGAAATCCACTCAGCTGGTACAGCAGATCCAGATAACTATAATCTGTTCAATCAGATCGTTGGTGCCAACATGCTCACGGCCAAAGCGGATAGCGTTTTCCAAGGCGATAGCTCTATTTCTATCCACTCACGCATTGCTAGCTATGAGGCTACGGATATAGCTGGCATTGCTCTGAATAGCTATTCTGGTGTCGTGGGTGGCTTTGCAGGCACCTTCCCATTCGCCAGTGAAAACACCATCCATGATTTCAGTGGGTATACGGCGACCTTGCAACAAGATGCAAAAAATCAAGGCGGCAATACCAACGTCACCATTGATTTTTCCAGTAGCCCCCCTAGTGCTAGCTCCACGAGCTTCGATTTATCCATCGTAGGGGGATCGATGACAGGCAATGGCATGAACATCATCCAAGAGGGCACCGCGAATCTGAACTTCAAAAATACGAGCGATACACAGTTCCGCCGTGTGGTGGTGGGCGGTAACGTCAACCTCGATGTGGATTTCATCCCAATCAAACCTGAGGATTCTGGCCCCGCATTTGAGAGAATGGATCAAAGCTCAACAAGTATCAAGAGAGTTGTCATCAATGTCGATGGTGGTGATTTTTCTGCCAGTCTAGCAGGAACAGAAGGCTACAATTCCAACGATCTTGGCAATATGTTTGTCGCAGGCTCGCTGAGTGCTGGCGGTGGTGCGATACATACAGGCAGCACTGATGTGACGGTGAAGGGGCAGTTTGGCATCCTCGTCGGGGGCAGTGCTGCGACTCCAGGTCAAGGCTATATTGTAACAGAAGGATATCGCCTGACGAGTAGTATCGGAAGCGGCAGCTATACTGAGACCTACGCTGACACGAAGACGGGTAGTATCTCTCATATAGACACGAGCGGCGGGGAGAAGAGTGTTGTCCTCCATATCTCAGGCACAGACACAAGCTCGGAGCTACTTGTCGCTGGTAGCTACATCAGCTCCGATGTGAGTTCTATTGTAAGCGATGGCAATGTAATCAATACACAGGCCATCACACAAGGAGATATCGACCTCACTATCTCGGGCGGTACACACCGAGCAGTCACAGCAGGCAGCTTTGTAGGCAAACAAATAGCCCAGAGCGATGCCCTAGGCGAAGGCTACAAGGTGGATCAAGGGCATGTCAATGTTCAGATCACAGGAGATACCATCTTCACTGGAGGTGTCATCGCAGCTGCTGGTATCGTCGAGGGAATGAGCAGTACGGGCTCGCTAGCCCAAGTGGTGGGGAAATACTATATCGGATATGAACCATCTATCGAACCGACAGCAGAAGTCAATAGCTTGCGCAACCAATTCGAAATCTACAAAGCCACCTTTCAGACTGGTTCTAGCTTCACACTAGAGAGCCTCTATCCAGCGCCCGTTGGCTACACCTTCGGAGATGAGGTCACTCCCTCAGAGTCACTCCCCCTTGATATGAAGACGGACTCCACAACGCTCTCATTGGGCAAGGATGTGCGCTTTGAAGGCGAGACAATCATCTCGGGGGCATACAGTGATCTGCAAATGTCGGCGACATCGGCCGATGAGTACACCATCACGGAAGGAGATACAACGTTTAATCTACCTGGACTGGTCGATTATATGAAGACACAAGACCCGCTCAACGATATCTCAGATGAGGATATAGCAGCTGCGGGATTTGATCCGCTCGAGTTCCGAACGGCAGCTGCTGCATGGTATCAGTCGTGGAAAGACGCTTACGCCGCGGATATGCAGCAAGCAGCACTGATGTCTGAAGCGCTCGCCACACACACTCTGAGCGTCGCGGGCAATCGTCTCCTACTCCTCCACGATGGCAACTACCAAAATCTAGCCAGATCCACATTCATCGAGTTTGACGAGATCAACATCGACGCTGATTCCGTTGTCGACTTCACCCAAAACAATCAGGATCTAGACCGCTTCGCTGGTCGCAACATGCTGGCTGATGGAGCCACGCGTATCACAGTTGATGGCGAAGGCCAGCCTCTGATGGCAGGCAGCAATACCCTGCGCAAGACGGGAGATGGGATTCTCAAGCTCAGTGCGACCAATGGGCAGCTAGGCAATCAAGATAATCTCCAGTTTGTCGTGGAGGCAGGTACCGTCATCCTCGCCAAGGAAAGTGCCGCCACCACACAATCCAACTTCAAGACATTTGTCCTCCAAGCAGGTGCTACACTCGATATGCGCGCGGCTAACTATGATGCCACTACAGGTGAGTATCAGTCGGGGAATGCGGGCATCAACGGGGATTTGCTCCTTGAGATGGATTCCATCTTGCTGGCCGACGCGAGCCGTGATGCAAGCGGCAGCGGCACCATGCTCAGTGGCGGCTCCCTTCAAATCCTAGGGGAGGGACAGGTCACCCTACGACTGGACAATTTGGATCTCGTGCAGGTCAATCAGACCGCAGAGGCAGGGCATCTCCTCTTTGAAGCAGGGGCAAGCTATTTTGAAATCACTCTCTTCTCTGGACTCGATTTCTCCGATATCAATAGTACGAATCTCATTTACGAGGTCACTGGAGGAACCTTTGATAATGTAGCCGCCAAGGGCGTGCTGGCCTCCCAGTACTTTGCCGCCAATTTCGACATGACAGATGTTTACCTCGTCTACAATGCTAATGGCGACGTTGTGCTCACTGGAGCTCAGTTCATCATCCCAGAGCCCAGCACCGCCACGCTGAGCCTCTTTGCTCTGGCTGGATTCTTGGCTCGTCGAGTACTTTGCCGCCAATTTCGACATGACAGATGTTTACCTCGTCTACAATGCTAATGGCGACGTTGTGCTCACTGGAGCTCAGTTCATCATCCCAGAGCCCAGCACCGCCACGCTGAGCCTCTTTGCTCTGGCTGGATTCTTGGCTCGTCGTAGACGCACGAGGAGTTAGCCGGCGACTAGTACACCGTACTTATGGTGTCTATTTGACTTGCGTGAGTTACGTGTGCTAAGAAAGCCGTTCCACGCCTTGCAGTCTGGGCTGCAAGGCGTGAAGGCGTATGGGTGAGACGCACTTTATACAGTCTCCGACGCAGAAGCTCACTCAAAAAAACGCAGTTCTAATATGATGAAGAGCATCAATGAGCAGCTCAAACGTCGCTTGCACGTTATTGGTATTTTCCTTCGAACAAGGAGGACGAATTTTGATAAGATTTTTAGAAGATTTTAGAGCTGGATTTTTCTCGAATTGATGGTTCACCGTCTCCTCTAAGACGAACATTTGAGACCAAAACCCTCAGTGTTAGATGTCACGTCGCCGTGTCGACCAGATTTGCAAGAGAGGCATTCTCTACCGCAGGTGGCGATGTAGAAAATAATCGAAATCGAGGCTCCTCGAGCTCAATAGGAGAAGGACTACTCAGTCGTCAAAATTACTCTCACAAGAAGCTTCTACCACCCCTCATCGGATCATAATAGAAGAGTAGGGGAGTGGTTGATGTATTTGCTCTAAGGTGCTCCTTATCAATTGAAAAAACTTTAAAATACTCCTGTACATTTACCCAGAATCTGTCATAGTGTAGGTGGCTAAACGCCCCATAATTATCAATATTAACAAACCAAACAATCAACATGAACACATCCCCTGAAAACACCAGCACCAAGCACCTCCAAGGCAAATACTCACCCACCATCCTGCGCATCGCCGAGATCCTCGCCCCTGTCATCCGCGACATGATCAATGACCCCAACG
>CAYJLP010000178.1:0-5098 GCA_964371115.1 uncultured Akkermansia sp.
ATGCCTGTGACCAGTGGTAGAGCTCCTCGCCGAACATGGCGACGCGCTTGCCCATGGTGCTCGCCTGTGCGGCGACGTTGTGCGTGCGGGCGGCAAGCACGAGCTCGCCCCATTCTGTCGCGCGCTTCGCCATGCGATCGAGCGTGGCGACGACCTTGTGGCAGATGACCTGCATGGAGCTCCAGATCTGGAGCTGCTCGACGTTTTCCGTGAGGTCGCGGCTCGTCATGCCCTTATGAATATGCTCATGTCCCGCTAGATCGCAGAATTCCTCGATGCGCGCCTTCACGTCGTGGCGCGTGACGCGCTCGCGTTCAAAGATAGCGTCGAGATCGACTTGTGTTTTCACCGCTTCATAAGCATCAATTGCTTCCTGCGGTATATCGAGCCCGAGATCCTTTTGCGCCTTCATGACGGCGATCCAAAATTCGCGTTCGAGGACGATGCGGCCTTCAGCAGACCAGATATCTTTCATAGCCGCGGATGCGTAGCGACCAGCCAGTACGTTAGGAATAGCACTCATAATTACGATGATTGTGGGAAAAAAGTAGATTTCTTGCTCCCTAAACACTATAACATGCTGATGTCACAAATGCAAGCGCAAAGCCTAATCATTAGGATTGAGCCGTTATACGCTAAGTAGCGGAAAATAATAGACTTATGAATAAATTTGTTCTTGATTTTTTATTTATTAGGCGGTACTATATTTACATGAACAGCAAATTAATTGTTTTCAGGTGCCCAGTAACCTTGTTAGAAAAGCTGGATCAGCTCGCAGACGTGACTCAGAGCAATCGCACTGCAGTCCTCATCGAGGCCGTACGTATCTTTTCGCGTCAGGTACACAAGCGCGGTGGACAGGTCGTGCCACCCTACAAAAAGAGTGCCATGCCCAAGAAGCTCAACTTTAATCGCCGTCGATCATGACGGAAAGATCAGATCTCTTGTGAGATAAGTCCTAGGCTTATTGATGCAGGGGATCTTTTGCGTAGAGACTGTACACGACTTGACTGATCGGGCGCAGCTCTTAGGATAGATTTTTTTCGAGCAATAGAGAGGCTCTTTTTTTTGTGCTTCAATTGTTTATGATCAATGTTTGAAAACACATGAAATCAATGATACTTATCAAGGAAAATTGACATCCGACCACCCTATAGAAAAAGCCCCCTCACTCGAGGGGGCTCTTCATTTAAACCGATTGTTTTTTTAATAGCGCGAGGCGACGCGACGCTCATTCTTGGGCGATTTCTTATTGTTCGCCACTCTCTTCTTGTTGACGGGGGAATATTTTTTGACGACGACTTTCTTGGTAAAGGAGGATTTCTTTGAGACGCGCTGGTGCTTGAGTGGGGCGTGCTTCTTCACGTAGCGATCGTTTCGGAGTGAGGGGCGCTTTTCTTTGACGACCTTTTTCTTGACGACGACGGGTTGCTTGACGACTTTTTTGACGACATGCTGGTGCTTGACGACGACGGGTTGCTTTTTCACGACGACGGGCTGGACAGTTCTGTTGCTCACGACGACGTGCTCGCGGTGCGAGTGGTGGACGCAGGAGGGGAGCGCGAGGGCGGATAGGGCGAGCGCGAGGCTGGCGAGGAGGGGGGATTTGTTCATTGTATTTGTTATTCTATTGTTTGTCTTTAAAAGCTTGGTAGTCTTACTATAAAGAACGTGACAGCCAAGCATTTTCTACAAAAAAAAGCATGATAATTTATTGACAATATGGCGATTGAGCGACAAAAAAGCCCCTTCAGATGAAGGGGCTTTTTTTGTGAGGGTGGTTGAGTTGATCACATGCTACCAGCGGGAGCAGCGAGGGGCGGGGCGCCAGCCCGGACGTGCATGCATGTAGCGAGGGCGAGCGTGGGGGCGGTAGCCGCAGGAGGGCTTGACGTACTTCTTCTTGACGACTACCATGGGACCGCGCTTGACAACGACTTTCTTGACGACTTTCTTGACGGCGGGGCGGTGGTGGTGATGTCCTCCTCGGTGGCTGTGATGGGCAGAGGCGGGCAGTGCGAGGGCGGCGGCGAGGACGAGGGCTGCGAGGGCGGGGAGCTTGTTCATATTCTTTGTTTTTCTATGGGTTTGTTTTGTTTGTTGTTTTTGTTTTGTGAAGTATAGGGCTTGGTACTCATAAGAACGCAGACGATCGGCGAGAATCTACACTTGCTGACGTTTCCTCCTTTTCCAGAGCACGGCAAGTCCGAGCAAGCCGCAGGTGGAGAAGATGCTACCTACGACGAGGGCGGAGGTGTTGGGGAGCTCAGGGTATTCTCCCGAGCCGATCACGACTCCTCGCTTGCCCTCTCCCCAGGTGAAATCCTCCGCATAGAGTAGATAATGATAGTTGTGCTCCATCGCGACTCCTTTCGTCAGCAAAAGGGTGTCAGTTCCTTCTTGGAGGCTGATCGTTTGTTCGTCGATGAATTGCAATTGGTTTAAGTAACAAAAATGTGCATAGGAAAACGAGCTGCTGTAGTCAGCGTCAGCAGTCTGATCTGCGCTACAAATCAGCTCTGTATAGAAGACTGTAGGGACGGAATAATTTTCTGTCACCAGCCCCCAGAAAAGGACTGGCATATAGAGTGCTGATAGCAGCAGCCCGAGCAGCGGATGGATGAGACGCCACGCAAAGTAGTTCGCCAGCAGGAGTGCGGCAAGCGCTAGGTGTAGGTTCAGCAGCTTAAGATTAAAGCTCCAGTTCGCAGACCAGTCGAAGGGGCTGCCTTGTCGCTCCACCGTCAAGAACACATAATAATAGAGCAGCGGCAGGACGAGAGAGAGCAGGAGGGCTAGCAGGGCAATTATCATCCAAATCAGCACGCGAAGAAAGATCATCACGCATCCTATCACACCTGATCTGAGGGGACAATCAAAATGCGTGCGCGGGGTGAGTACGCGCACGCTGTCGCGGGGGGATTACGCCTGCGCGCGTTTCCTCCTTTTCCAGAGTATGCCGATGCCGAGCAGACCGCAGGTGGAGAAGATGCTGCCTACGAAGAGTGTTGAGATATGGACGAGCTCGGCGAATACGGGGTAGTCTCCTGTGCGGATCACGACACCTTGTTTGCCGTCCCCCCAGGTGAAGTCATCTAGATAGAGGAGATGCCAGTCAGGTTGTTTCACAACAACTCCTTTGGGTAGGGTAAGGGGTTCTTCATTGTGTGTTAACATGGTGATAGATTGTTCTTCCCGAGACTTCAAGCTCGTGATGGTTTCGGACCATGGATGAAAAATAAAGGTGCGGTAGTCATCGGTCAGGGGCTGGTCCTCTGGAAGGATGACGTGGAAGTCTTGGAATAGGGGGGCGCGGCTTGTATACTTAGTAACCACTGGATGAAATCCTGAGCCATAAATCAATAGCAAGAGGCAGGCGAGCGCAGGATGGACGAGGCGCCACGCGAAATAGCAGCTAAGCAGGAGTGCTGCGATGGCGAGGATGAGCTGGATGATATGCAACGTGTGATTCCACTCAGTCATCTCAGTAGCCCAGTCGAAGGGGGAGGTAGGAACCTGCTCCAAGAGGGAAAAGAGGAAGAGGTAAAGGAAGGGACCCAAACAGGAGGTGAGCAAGACGATGGCGATGATTGCCATACAGCGAATAAGCTTCATCGCTGCATGGTAGCGCGGCTGGTGGTAGCTGTCAATGGGGAATTGTGTCAAATAAGGGGGGCTTTTTATTGTGTACGCAAGTTGTAGCGACGACTCTGTGTGGGCGCTTCGCGTTTGCGGCGGTAGAATAGAGGCGCGCTTCGCGCGCAGGTTTGACGGGGGCGTCAGTTGGCGGCGTTGATACTATGCTGGGTTTGCCTCGCGGGCGCGTGCTACATAACTCGGAACTGACGCCCTGCTGGATCTGCGATCCAGCGCTGCCTGCGGGGCTTCGCCCCACACCCCAGAAGGGCTCTGCCCTTCACCCGCTGGGCTCTGCCCAGACCCGCCGGCGAACGATCGCCGGAGATCGCTTAAGGTCTAGACCTTAAGAATCCAATTTCTTTGCGCGGCAGGGCGATGTTGGCGCGCTTATTTTCGCACTAACACAAAACGAAGAGGGCAGCTCGATGTGAGCCGCCCTCTTCATGCATTGATAAGAAAATATTAATAACTGCGCGCCCAGAGTACACGGCGTGTCGTAGGACGGCCCGTGAGGATGCAGGGCAGTTCCTCAGCAGCACAGCCCATCTCGCCCTTGGGGATACAGCGGATAGAGATGCGCAGGCTCTTCGCCAGTGTTTCTTCGTCTTCCGAGTTGCCATCCCATGGGGTGAGCAGCCAGTCAGCATCACTGCTGTCTGCAAAGTTCGCCTTGAGCTCATTGAGGCTGTCGCAGGGGCGTATATGGCTGTCGCGGAAGCTGATTTGCGCGTCGAGTAGTGTTTGCTGAATCTCCGCGAGCATACCCGTGATGCCAGCGACGAATGCGTCTTCAGCGACAAAGCTCTTATCACTGACTCCAAGGTCGCGGCGCGAGATGCAGACGCTGCCTTTCTCCATGTCACGAGGTCCTACCTCGACGCGGACGGGCACGCCTTTCTTCACCCATTCCCATTTCTTCGTCCCGCCACCGATGTCGCGGCTATCGACTTGCACGCGGATGGGCAGGCCAGCATAGCACTGCTCAGAGAGTTTCTTCGCAAGGGCATCGCAGTGAGCGAGGATGGCGTCACGTGTGTCGGCCTTGGGCGTGACGGGGATGATGACGACCTGCTTGGGCGCGACGCGAGGAGGGCAGACGAGGCCGTCATCGTCGGAGTGTGCCATGATGAGGGTGCCGATCATGCGTGTGGAGACACCCCATGAGGTGGTCCAGGCATGCTGTCGCTCGTTGTTGCGTCCTGCAAAGGAGATGTTCTGCGCCTTGGCAAAGTTCTGCCCGAGGAAGTGGGAGGTTCCGGCTTGGATGGCCTTGCGGTCTTGCACCATGGCTTCCACGGTGAAGGTCTGGAGTGCTCCGGGGAAGCGCTCGTGCTCTGTCTTCTCCCCAGGGATGGAGGGGATGGCGAGCACGTCACGTTGGAAGTCTTCGTAGACTTCGTGCATGAGGTGTGTTTCTTCGATTGCCTCTTGCTCGGTCTCGTGGGCGGTGTGGCCTTCC